>CASFSP010000121.1 GCA_949297385.1 uncultured Oscillospiraceae bacterium | reverse complement strand
GTCCGGCTGCGGCAAAAGTACACTGCTGTCCTGCATAGCCGGGCTTACCCTGCCTACGGCGGGACGCATAATTTTCAAAGGCCGTCCCACAGACGGTGTAAGGGAAGATGTGGGCTATATGCTGCAAAGCGATAACCTGATGCCCTGGCGCTCCATATATAAAAATGTGACTCTGGGGCTGGAAATACAAAATAAGTTGACGGCAGAAAACGAAGCTTATGCCCAAAGTCTTTTGAAAAAATATGACCTGTGGGATTTCAGGGACAGCTATCCGTCCCGGCTGTCCGGCGGAATGCGTCAAAGGGCTGCATTGATACGCACCTTGGCGGTAAAACCGGATTTATTGCTTCTGGACGAGGCTTTTTCGGCGCTGGATTACCAGACCAGGGTAAATGTAAGCCGGGATGTTTACAGGATATTGCGCGCCGAAAACAAGACCATGGTAATGGTTACCCATGATATACCGGAAGCGGTTGCCATGAGCGACAGGGTGGTTGTGCTGTCAAAACGCCCGTCTGTGGTGCAGAAGATACTTACTTTGCCCTTTGGCCGCCGGCGTGACCCCATATCCGTGCGCGGCCACGGGCAGTTTCAGTCATTTTTTGACGCAGTGTGGAAGGAGATGAATATATGAACAATACCCGTTACAGCCGCAGCCGGTATCTGCGGGCTGTAAAAAAAGAAAAGCGATCCGTCAGGGCTTTGCAGCTGTCGATAGTCGCCGGACTTCTGTTTGCCTGGGAGGCAGGGACGAGAATGGGGCTGGCGGATGCATTTATAGTTTCCAGTCCGGTGAGGGTATTCAAGATGTTTATTACCATGGCCGGCGGCGACCTGGCCAGGCATGTGCTGTGCACGGTCGGTGAAACCATGGCCGGCTTTTTCCTGGGGGTTGCCATGGGTTTTGGCACAGCAGTGGGGCTGTGGTATTCGCCCTTTGCAAATAAGGTGCTGTCGCCCTATCTTGTGGTGCTCAACAGCCTGCCAAAGGTTGCTCTGGGGCCGGTTATAATAGTGTGGGCCGGTGCAGGTGTCAGCGCTGTTATTACCATGGCCCTGGCCATATCACTGATAGTCACCATAATGGAGCTGACTCACGGATTTTACTCAACCGATGTCAATATGATGACAACGGTACAAAGCTTTGGCGCAGGAAAGTGGGAATGTTTCAAAAAGGTGGTTATGCCTTACAATGTTCCGGTGCTGTTTCAAAGCCTGAAAGTAAATATAGGTCTGTGCCTGGTTGGTGTTATCACCGGGGAATTCCTTGTTTCCAGGGCCGGCCTGGGTTATCTGATAGTTTATGCAGGACAGGTATTTAAAATGGACCTGGTTATGATGAGTGTTGTTTTGCTGGGATTTATCGCTTTTTTGATGTACAGCGCTGTCAGCGCGGCGGAAAAATTGGCGGTAAAAATAATAAACCATATTTAATCGGAGGTAGATTACATGCATTTCAAAAAAATACTTGCAGCAGCTATGTGCGCCGTTATGGCGCTGACGATGTCCGCCTGCGGCAGTGATACGGATACACAGCTGGAAAAGGTTAAGGTGAGCGAGGTTACACATTCAATATTTTATGCGCCTATGTATGCGGCCATAAACAACGGTTATTTCCGGCAGGAGGGTATAGAGGTAGAACTGACCAACGCCGGCGGCTCGGATAAGGTTATGACCAGTGTAATTACCGGCGGCGTTGATATTGGCTTTGCAGGGCCTGAATCGGTAATATATGTCTGTGCCCAGGGCAAGGAGGATTACCCGAAAGTTTTTGCTCAGCTGACTCAGTGCGACGGGTCTTTCCTTGTGGGCAGACAGCCAGTGGAAGATTTTTCATGGCAGGACCTGAAAGGCAGTACAATTTTGCCCGGCCGCAAAGGCGGGATGCCCTATATGACACTGCTGTATTGCCTTAACCAGAACGGCCTGGAAGTGGGCAAGGATGTGACATTTGACGAATCTGTCAGCTTTGACGCCATGACAGGCGCCTTTGTGGCCGGTACCGGTGATTATGTGACAGTGTTTGAACCCGGCGCCACCCGGCTGGAAACCGAAGGCAAAGGATATATACTGGCGTCTGTGGGAGAAGAAGGAGGTCAGGTGCCTTACACCGCATATTTTGCCAACAGCGATTTTATCCGGGAAAACAGCGACCTGATACAGCGTTTTACCAGCGCTATATACAAAGGTCAGCAGTTTGTGGCATCTTCCGACCGGCGGCGGATAGCCCGGGCAATAGCCCCGTCCTTTGCGGATACGGATGTGTCTGTTATAGAAAAAGTAGTACAGAATTACAAGGATATAGGCGCTTTCAGCGAAGACGGTGTTATGAGAAGAGAAAACTTTGACAGACTGTGCCTTATACTGGAAAATGCCGGCGAGCTTTCCGCCGATGTGAATTTTGATGACATCGTAGACAATACATACGCACTGCGGGCAAAAAAATAAAATTTGATTTATAACGCCCATAGAGCTGTTGATTGTTTTATCTGATTGTGGTACAATTACACAGAAATCTGAAAAAGTAAGGTGAAAAGATGTTTAATTTTTCTTGCATGTAAATTGAAATATGCATTGATTCTGTTATGATACAGTGTCGGTGTGTCCATTGCAGGAAAGTTAAAAGTCTGTTCACTCGGAATATTGTATTTATGTCGCCCGTGAAGGGTGATGTTGTTACACTGTGAAGAGCTGCAAGAATTGGCTTTCTTGCGGCTCTTATTTTTATTTTTGATAAAGGAGGATTGAGATATGTCGATGATAAAAGTTGAAAATCTTACCTTTTCGTATCCGTCAAGCTATGACAATATTTTTGAAAATGTCAGCTTCCAAATTGATACAGACTGGAAACTGGGATTTGTAGGAAGAAACGGACGAGGGAAAACCACTTTTCTTAATTTGCTTATGGGATGTTATGAGTACAGCGGGAAAATAATTTCATCGGTGCAGTTTGATTATTTTCCATACAAAGTGAAAGATAAAAGCAGGCTGACGGATGATGTGATGGCCCAAATATGCCCTGCTGCAGCCGGTTGGGAGATAACAAGAGAATTGAATTATCTGGAAGTTAACCCAGATGTGCTTTACCGTCCCTTTGAAACACTTTCCAACGGCGAACAGACAAAAGTGCTGCTTGCAGCTTTGTTTCTTAATGAGGGGCATTTTCTCCTGATAGATGAACCGACAAATCACCTTGATGAACATGCTCGCAGGGTTGTGTCGGCATACCTTCACAAGAAAAAAGGTTTTATTCTGGTTTCTCACGACCGCAGTTTTATAGACAGCTGTGTTGACCACATTCTTTCCATTAACAGGGCAGATATACAGGTTGTAAAGGGAAATTTCAGCTCGTGGCAGGAGAACAAGCAAAGGCAAGATGAGCTGGAGGCAGCTGAGAATGAAAAGCTGAAAAAAGAAATCGGGAGACTTTTCCAAGCGGCTAAACGAACATCCCTTTGGTCCGACAAAGTGGAAAAAAGCAAAAAGGGAAATAAAGACGCTGATCTATCACCGGACAGGGGATATATAGGTCATAAAGCTGCAAAAATGATGAAGCGTGCAAAAGTGTTGGAAACCAGGCAGCAGAAGGCGATAGAGCAGAAATCTGCGCTTATGAAAAATTTGGAAACAACAGAGGATTTAAAAATAACGGCACTGATGCATCATGCGCCTGTTCTTGTCGAGTTTTCGGAAGTGCGGGCTGTTTATGGCGGGAAAGAGGTTTGCAATCCGGTCAGTTTTTCGGTCAGACAAGGCGACAGAATTTTGCTGTCAGGCAAAAACGGAAGTGGTAAAAGCAGTCTTTTAAAGCTGCTGACCGGTGAAATAACTGAGTATACCGGCGAGATAAAAAGAGCGCGGGGACTTGTAATTTCCTATGTGCCGCAGGATACCTCCCATCTGTATGGGGATTTGTCTGACTTTGCGCAGGAGCACAGGATTGATGAGAGCCTGTTTAAAGCTATACTGAGAAAGCTGGATTTCGGCAGAGTACAGTTTGAAAAAGATATCCGTAGTTTTTCGGAGGGTCAAAAGAAAAAAGTTTTGATTGCGGGAAGTCTTTGCAGGCAGGCACATCTTTATGTCTGGGATGAGCCGCTGAATTTTATTGATGTTTATTCGCGTATACAGATTGAAAAGCTGATAATTTCATATCGTCCTACAATGATTTTTACAGAGCATGATGCCGCCTTTCAGAAAAAGGTCATGACCCGAAAAGTTTCATTGTAAAAAAGGAAAGTTATGTGCAGAAATGCGGTGTCGGCTGTTGTTTTTCTTATCTTTATTTTTTTGACAAACCGCCGTTAAAATTGTATTATATATCATAATAAAAAACAGGAGTAATTTTGTCATGCCCATGAAAACAGCCAAAATGAATACCGCGGAAAAGATAATAATTGCCGCGGCGGTGATATTTGCATATTTTTTTATGTCCCACCCGGATTTGTGGGAAACGGCTAATCACAGCTATGTTTTTCTGGAAAGCATTTTTGACGGCAAGGTTTTGGACTTTTACCGGTACTGTGCGCGGCATGACAACACCTATTATTATATCAACCGGGCCAATTACAACATTATGGTGTATGTGGTTTTCGGTCTGCGGGAGCTGCCGGTGTTCCTTTTCAACAGGATATTTTCCCTGCCGTTGAACGAAGCATTTCTGATATACTGGGCAAAGGCTGTCAGCGTGATGTTTTTTGCCGGCAGCGGCTTTATGGTAAAAAAAATATGCCGCTCACTGGGTCTTTCAGAGACGGATTCTTTGGCAGCAGCCATGTTTTTCCTGTTCAATCCCATAGCTTTTTATTCCCCGGTGGCAATGGGACAGTACGACAGCCTGTGCCTGTTCTTTACCCTTTGGGCGCTGGTTTGGTACATTAAAAGAGATTTGAAAAAGTTTTCTCTGATAATGGGGGCAGGAGTGGTGTTCAAATTTTTCCCGTTCCTGATATTTATTCCTCTGCTGCTTTTGGCGGAGAAAAAGATATTGAATATAGTAAAATACGGTCTTTTCAGCCTGTGGCTGTATGTTCCCACCACATTGCTGTACATGGGCAGGACAGGCAATGCGGCGGCATTTACTGGCATGATGATAGAAAGAATGTTTGCTTCTTCATTCCATGCGGGCATAACCAGTGCGCCGGTGTTTTTCACCGTGTATATAATTATAGTTTTTGCCTGCTATCTATACAAAAAAGACGGACGGTCATTTGCCTATCTGTCAATTTATATACCTATGGCGGTATTTTCACTGCTGTTTATCTGCATATACTGGCATCCCCAATGGCTTGTCCTGCTTATGCCTTTTGTGGTGATAACCACATTTATGCAAAAGGGACGCACGGTGTGGTTTTACCTGGATATTGCCATGTCGGCTGGCTTTTTCGGCCTTTGCTATCTGGCGTTCCCGGGTCAGTGTGCCAGCCGGCTTTTCGGCGGCGGGGTGCTGAATCATATTTTCGGCCTTAACACTTACGGAGGTCAGGTCACCTATGTGTGGCAGTTTTTACAGTTGATACCCTATTGTATACAGCTGATACCGGCGGTTTTTGCCGCCTGTCTGATAATAGGGCGGGTGTTTAAGTTCCCTGTAAAAGGCATCAGCCTGGCTGACAGGCTGAGCGACGGAGTGCAGTATGACAAAATACCGCTGAAAGTTTTCGGATACGGTATATTTGCCATAGGTTTCGGCCTGTGCTGGCTGGCACCCAGCGCTTTGGAATGGCTCAACGCCATGTCCTTTATATGATAAATAAAAAAATCCGCATATTCCGTAAATTACGGTATATGCGGATTTTATTTTGCACGGTTTTGCTGTTATGGGTCATAAAGGCTGTTATTTGCCTTCTGCCAGTTGCCGGCAAACATATTGCGCTATCATAATACCGGCCAGATTTGGGGCAAATACGGTGGATCCTGGCGCGTGTCTGCCGCCGGAAGAGTTTACTGCTTTGTTTTTTGGCGGTTTGGTGTTGAAAAGGCTGATATGGCCTTCGATGCCTCTTTTGCGCAGTTCCTGACGCATTACTCTGGACAGGCCGCAGCCGTTTCCGGCGGTGTTTTCCACTTTGTCTATCACAAAGCCGGATATGTCAAATCGGTTTCCGGTGCCCATGGCGGATATTATTTTTATATCATTTTTTCGGCAGTATTCTATCAGGTCCAGTTTGCTTTTTACACTGTCTATGGCGTCTATCACATAGTCCGGCCGCAGGCCGCCTACAAAATCCATATTTTCAGCGGACAAAAACATATTGTAGCCTTTTATATCGCACTGCGGGTTTATGGACAGAGCCCTGCTGACGGCGACATCTGTTTTAAGCTGTCCGATGTTGGCGGTATTGGATATTATCTGTCTGTTCAGGTTGGTTATGTCAACCGTATCAAAATCTATCACGGATATTTTTTTTACCCCAAAACGCACAAGACATTCCAGCGCAGCGCCGCCTACACCGCCGACCCCCACCAGAAGTATATGCCGGGAAACAATCTTGTCGTATTCCTCCTCGTCCATTGTCATCAGGGTGCGTTGATTAAACTGCATAAAACCTCCGTAAAATAAAACGCAACCCGAAGGTTGCGTGTTTTTTTATATATATAAACCCGCCAAGCCGTATGTGGCTATATTAGAACCCGGCTTGTAAAGCTAGGGTGGATATGCCGCGCTGTCCGCTTCATGTTCCCTTCTTCCCCAATGGGGGAGGTCTACAATTCCCGGTCAGACAACAGCCTCCGATAAATATAGTTGTAGGATTAAAAATAACCACATTTTATCGCACAAGACAGGCTTATACGCTTGATATTTTGTAAAGAAACAGCCGGATTATTCCTCTTCTTCAAAAAGTTTGCTCAATCTTTCTTCAAAAATTCCGCCCACTTCAAAATATTCCTCATCATCGTCAACCACATCAAAGGTGTCCAGGCCTTCTTCATCCGGTTCGCCTACGCGGAATATTATCAGCACAGGATCGGCTTCCAATGCTTTCTGCGGGTCATCAAAATATTCCACAACTGCCATATAATGTTCTTCATTGTGGTCTATTTCGTCCACAACTTCAAACTGAAAATCCTCGCCGTTTTCATCGGTAAGGGTGATTATTGTGGGGGAATAGTCATCGCCCGCTTCTTCCGGTTGAAGATTTATATCTTTATCCTGCATTGGAATAACCTCCGTTTCTTTTATCACTATATTACAACATTTGGCCAGGCAAGTCAACAATATATGAAATTTTTAATAAAATGCTCATAATTGAAAACAAAAAGTAAAATTAACATATATTTTTAACAGTTTTTGTGTTAATATATATTACAACTGAAAAACGATGATAGTCTGTGGAGATTTTGGATATATGAAGAAGTTATTGGCATTTTTGCTGTGCATGGCCCTGGCGCTGGCCGGCTGCAGCGGCACTCTCGGCGGCGAAAAACTGAATGTGGACAGCGATGAGATGCAGTTTGCACGGCCGCAGGCCGGCGATAAGGTGGCCATAATAACCACCAGCGAAGGGGTTATAAAAGTGCGCCTGTTTGAAGATCTTGCCCCGAAAGCGGTAAATAATTTCATATTTCTGGCCCAAAGCGGGTATTATAACAATGTCACATTCCATCGTGCAATAGAAGATTTTCTGATACAGTCCGGTTCACCGGACGGCAGCACCAACGGCGGAACCAGTGCATGGGGGCTGGAGTTTGAGGATGAATTTTCTGACCTGTTGCACCACTACAACGGTGCTTTGTCTATGGCTAATCATGGGGAAGATACCAACGGCAGTCAGTTTTTCTTTGTCACTTCACCCATAGGTCAGCTGGACAGCGCCAAGGAAGAGCAGATGAGCCGGGCCGGCTGGCGCAGCGGCGTGATAGATGCCTATAAACAGGCCGGCGGCCTGCCTGCGCTGGATTACAGGTATACGGTGTTCGGACAGATATACGAGGGTCTGGATGTGGCTTATTCCATCAGCAGGGCGAAAACTGATGAGAATGACCGACCCAAAAAGGATATAGTTATTGAGTCTGTGGAAATTCAGACGATAGAGCAGACAACAGAATAAATATTTTAAAGGAGAAAAGTGTAATGGCAATCAGGATTATCACCGATTCCACCAGCGACATCAGTAAGCGGGAGGCGGCGCAGAAGGGGATAGGCGTCGCAGGACTTACCGTAGTGATAGACGGCGTGGAGTATACGGAAGGGGAGGATATAACCTATGAAAACTTTTATTCTCTGGCAGAAAACAGCACCCAGGTGCTGACAAGCCAGCCGTCGCCGTCGGTTTTTGCAAAGCTGTTCAATGAGGCAAAGCGGGCAGGGGACAAGGTTATCGGCCTGTTTGTGTCCTCGCATCTGTCCGGCACATACCAGTCTGCCTGTATAGCTGCCGAAAGCTGTGAAATGCAGGATATATATCTTATCGATACACAGAATATATCCATAAGCGTACGACTGATGGTGTATACAGCACTGGAACTTATCAAAAAGGGAATAAGCTTTGACAAACTGTGTGAAAAGATGGAAGAGTACAAGGAAAGGCTGGACGCCTATGCCATAATAGGAGATCTGAAATATCTCAAACGCAGCGGCAGACTTTCGCCCACAACCGCTTTTGTGGCCAATCTTTTCAACATGAAACCAATAACCACCCTGAAAGGCAAGGTGGAAGTTATATCCAAGGCCCGCGGCGCCCGTGCGGCTATCGAAAAAACGCTGGATATAATACAGAACACAACCACCGGAATTGACAGGCAGGAGATGTGTATAGTCGGCTATACCGGCCCGGAAACCGTATGGTACAAAGACCTGGTAATCAGCCTGGAAGAAAGGTTTTCCATGGGTAAAAACCTGTCCATTCACCCCATAGGCGCTTCCGTAGGCAACCATGTGGGCGCTGGTACCGTGGCACTGGCATTTTTCAGAAATAAATAAATAATTAACAGACTGTCTATTTTTGACAGTCTGTTTTTATGTTAAAATTAAAAATATGCAGATAAAATGTCGTTTTTAAAATTATAAATAACAGATATTTTTGTTATAATATATAATAATAAAAAAGTTTTGAGGAGAGCCATGAAAAAGATAAAAAGACTTTTGCTGAGCAAAAGATTTCTTATAGGTCTTGTGGCCTGTGTGCAGATAATCCTGTTTGTTTTTATTACAAGTGAGCTGTATATTGTCGGTTCCACGGCTTATATACTGCTTACCATATTCAGTGTTTTTGTGATGCTGTATCTTTTTGAAAAAGATAATATGAACCCCTCGTACAAAATAATATGGATTTTGTTTATGGCTGTATTTCCCATATCAGGTGCAGCTCTGTACTTTTTCTGGGGCGACACAAAGCTGACACGAAAACAGCAGGAACATATAAACGGCATACTGGACCGCAGCCATGAAAATATAACGCCCAATCCCCGGCTGTGCCGTAAAATAAGCCTTATGGACGGGGGCATGGGCAGGCAGGCCTATTATTTGGAAAACACCGGATATTCTCCCCCGTACGAAAATACGGCCGTAAAGTATTATGATATAGGGGCGGCAATGTTCCGCGACTATCTCAATGACCTTAAAAATGCCCGCAAGAGTATTTTCATACAGTACTTTATAATTGATGAAGGCTATATGTGGGACAGGATAATGGAGGTGCTGAAAGAAAAGGTGGCCGACGGCGTGGATGTGCGTGTGGTTTACGACGGCTTCGGTACTTTGCTGACATTGCCGGAAGATTATGAAAAAACATTGCGTGCGGCCGGGATCAAGGCATATATATTCAATGATGTGAAATTCAGCATGCATATAGGCGACTATCTTATGCTCAATCACCGCGACCACAGAAAAATAACCGTTATAGACTCTACCATAGGCTATGGAGGAGGGATAAACATAGCAGATGAGTATATCAATGTAATCGAGCGTTTCGGTGTGTGGAAAGACACCGGTTTCCGCCTGGAAGGGGAAGGAGTGTGGGGGCTTACCACCACATTTTTGCAGACATGGGAATTTGTCAGCGGAGCCAAAGCGGATTACAGCCGGTTCCGCCCGGATTACGGTGTAAAATCGGACTGCATCGTGCAGCCTTATTTCGATACGCCTCTGGACAAAATAAATCTGTGCGCCAACACATATCTCAATGTTGTAAACAACGCCAAGGATTATGTTTACATCGCCTCTCCTTACCTGATAGTTGACAACGAGGTGCTGACAGCCATCACCCTTGCGGCCAGAAGCGGCGTGGATGTGCGTATTATTGTACCGGGGATACCCGATAAATGGTATGTGTATTATGTAACCCAGAGCTATTATAAACCACTCCTGGAAGCCGGTGTAAAGATTTATGAGTACACGCCCGGTTTTCTTCATGCCAAAATGTATGTGAGCGATGATATGCAGGCTATTGTGGGCGGCGCCAATACGGATTATCGTTCGCTGTATCTTAATTTTGAGAACTGCTGTGCTTTTTACGGCGGCGAGATTGTCAGCCGGGTAAAAAAGGATTTTGATGCAATGTTTCACCAAAGTCATCTGGTGACAGCGGAAGATATATTAAATACGCCTTTGTACAAAAGAATATTCCAAATAGCTTTCAGAGTATTAAGCCCTTTAATGTAAAAGGGCTTTTATTATTGCTTATTTTTGTTAAGCAATAATAATTATTAACATAGTTTAAAATATTTAGTAAAATTGTATATATTTAACCCGTTTGTTGGGTATAATGCTGCTTTTATAAAAAAGTGTTGAAAAAAATGAAAACCCGGGCATACAATGAAGACAAATGGTGCAAGGCTGGTGACTGAGAGACCTTGCCAATAAAAAGTGAAAAGGAGAAAGTTTTATGGCATAACAAAATTCTGCAACAGAAGTTGAAAGAACTTGTGTCGTATGGATTTGATGGCCATAGCGGTCGGACGGATTATAGGCGCCGGCGTTATGGTTATGTCTATTGCAGCCATGAAAATGACAGGTCGTTCTGTTAACATTGCTTTCATGATTGCTGCTGTGTTTACGATTTTCGGAACTTTCCCAACATTGTTCGTAAGCTCGATTATTCGCCTTAAAGGCGGTGCTTACACTCAGGCTATACTTTTTGTAAGTGAATCCTATGCCGGATTTACCAAGTTTGTAAGCCTTCTGGGCACTGTTTCAATGGCTATGTTTGCGGTTGGTCTGACTTCATACATCGGCATGCTGGTACCCGGAATAAAAGAGCATGAAGTACTGGTTTCTTTTGCGATACTTACATTTTTCTTTATTCTTAACTTTTTCGGTACAGCATGGATGGCCAAAGCTCAGAGCTTTATGTTTTATTTCCTGATTGCAGCGCTGCTTATATTTACTCTCTTTGGCCTGCCAAAGGTTCAGTGGGGCGGATATTTCGGCAATCAGCTGTTTGACCAGCCGCTGTTCAACAACGGAATAAGCGGACTGATGGAAGCTTCTGCATACCTTACATTTGCCACAGGCGGTGCAACTGTAATAGTATCATTCTCCGCTGATGCGATAAATCCTCAGAAAGATATACCTTTCGTGGTTATCGTTTCCACCCTGATGGTTGCCTTCCTGTATGGACTTATGGCTACTGTTATAGGCGGCGTCTTGCCTCCGGATCAGGTTATAGAAGCCGGCAACCTGGCACCTATCGCCAAGATTATCCTGCCTACTCCTCTGTATTATTTCTTTATAATAGGCGGTGCCATATTTGCATTGGGCACCACGCTTAATTCCACAATCGTTTCCAGCCTGCGCCCCATGGCAGTCTGCTGCGCTGACGGATGGTTCCCGGCATGGATAGGTAAACTCCACCCCAAGACCGGCGTTCCTGTGGAATTTTTGACAATATTGTATCTTATCAATGCTCCTATAATCCTCTTGGGCCTTGATGTGGGACAGACAGGCAAATGGTCCCTGATCATAGGTAATGTTATGGGATTTGTAAATGCATTGTCAGTTATCAGACCGCCGAAGTTGTTCTCGGAAGCCTGGGAAAAATCACCTTTCCATGTGTCAAACGGCGTGCTTACCCTGATGCTGGGTCTGACATCGGTTTCATTGGCAATACAGGCTTATCTGAACCTGCAAGGCCTTAACTTCTATATTATAGCGGGTAAATATCGCTACATTTATTGCCGGCGTATTCTATGTTATATGGCGTCAGAAAGCCGGATATGTACATACAAACCCCTCTTACGAGCTCGGTTAAAATCAATCGCAGCAAAGGCGGCAGGCCATGGCCCGCCGCCTTTGTCTTTTTATTCCGGTTTGCCTGTGTACTACTTTTAAAACTGTCTGCATTATAATGTTATAAGGTGTCGGAACATAAAAAGGAGGGGGAAAAATACAAACTATGTTAAATAAATAACAAAGTTTGTAAATTCAGAAAGCCTGCAATTGTGCAAAAAATCAACAAAGGAAAAATGCAATAGTTTTGTGAAAAAAATTTTTTGTTAAAAGCGCACAATTATTGATAACAAATTTAATAAAAATTGCCGTTTTGAATGGAAATAATAAAAAAACTATTGCAGGAAAATGAATAAACTGTTAAGATGTAATCGTAGACAACGTGATTGATTTCTGACAGTCAGTGGACACAGTTAAAGTACGTTGAAAATTTATAAAAAGGAGAACTATTATGGCTCAAACACAAAAAAAAGTAGAGCTTAAGGACGTTAAACAAACCCTTGGCCGTATGGACATATTTGCCATAGCTGTTGGTCAGATCATCGGCGCGGGCGTTATGACAATGTCTATCGCAGCTCTTAAAATGACAGGTCGTGCAGTTAACATCGCTTTCGTTATTGC
>CASFSP010000120.1 GCA_949297385.1 uncultured Oscillospiraceae bacterium | reverse complement strand
AGACACGGATTGTTTTTTTGCCTTCTCAGCAATATTTCCATAACCTGCTGTATTTCCTTTTCACGGCCTACGCAAGGGTCGAAGGGAGCCATTTTTGCTGTTTCGGTAAGGTTTTTGGCATATTTTTCCAGGTTTACATGGGACTTTGATTCTCCATATCCGGATCCTGACACCGTGTTTTTCCCCAGCGATGACAACCTTTGCCCAAATGTCGGGTTTTCCTTCACAAGAGTTGTCAGAATCTGATATGCCATACAGGTTTTTATCCGCCCCATACCCAGCAGTATTTCGCTGGTACCGGCCCGGCTTTTTCCAAAACTGCACCGGTGAGTATAGGCACTTTGCAGCACCAGCAAAGCGTTTGCGCTTAAATCTTCTTCCGTAAGGAAGGTTTCCTTGCCGCTGCCCAGTACATTGGCCACGATATTGTAAACACAGGCAAAACTGACACCGTATTCAGATAAAAAGTCTGCCGCATCAGATTTCCCGCAGCTTAATATACCCAGCAAAAGGTGTTCCGAGCCCACAGTAATATGACCCAGCTTTCCCGCTATATCTATCGCAGCTGTTATGGCCTTGTTTCCGCTTTCAGAAAAATTTTTGAATTTATACATAGTTTCATCCTTTTTATATACTTGATACCCTGTATAGTATTTCCGTCCCTGGGCTTTGTAATCGAAAAAATGCAAAAAAATAAAGCCCCCAACATGGAGGCTTACATTTAAAAAATTACTGCTGCTGTTCCAAAGCTTCTTTGATTGTTACAGCCAGCTGGTCCGGGCAGGAAGTGGGTTTGAAACCACAGGTTGTGCCGCTGAATCTTTCAATTACCAGCTCTGCCGGAAGGCCGACAACCAGGTTGCAGATACCTTTTGTGTTGCCGTCACAGCCGCCGATTATCTTCGCTTCTTTGATAATTCCGTCTTCTATAACAACAGTTGAGCTTCTGGAGCATGTGCCTTTGTGTCTTCTTGTATATTCCATAAATAAAATTCTCCTTATCACACCGATTTACCAAGGTATAGTACCAAAAAAATACATAAAACTCAATATTTTTGTGATTTAATCACCCTGAGGTAAAAGCGTTAAAAATTTTTCATATTTATTTCGGTTGACATATTATGCAAAAGAATATAAAATATTTTTTACAGGAAAATATAGAATTATAAATAACCAGGAGGCTTCATGAACACTTTTATGATATATGCCCTTGCGGCGCCTGTAAATGCGTTTATATGCTGCGCGTTTATAACATTTTTTATTAAAAGGATGAACCTGAAAAACACCACCAGAATGATAGTGACATTTCTTTCCTACTGTCTGTTGGCTTTCGTAATGTGTGCCGGCGGCAACGGACTGTTCAACATTGACATGTCTGCGTTCAACCTGACTTTGTTTGTACTGTATGTTGTCAGCGGATTTTGCGTATGTATAGGCATATATGTTTTCTACGAACGCAGAAATATCGGTATGAAACTGGAAGAAAAGCGAGCCGCAAAAAAATCTGCCGGCAAAGGTGAAAAATAAAAGATGAAGTTTCAGCTTCTAAAACAGGCAGTCATAGGACCAAATGTTCCTATGGCTGTTTTTGATAATTTATACACTGCCAAGGAAAATGACTTAAAGGTGATACTCTACGCTTTGCAGAAAGGTGAAGCCGATCCGGTGGATATTTCTGCCCATTTGCAGATAAGTGTTGCCGGAGTCCAGTCTTCCCTGCTGTACTGGGCAGACAAAGGTCTGATATTGCGGCAGGAAGAAGAGGGTATTGCCGCCAGGAAAAAGCGTCTTTCTTCCCGGGATATACTTAAAATAAGCGGCAGCCACCCTGAAATAAATATTCTTATCAGCCGCTTGCAGCAGATTTACGGCCATGCTATAAATGAGCGCGCCACAAACGCCTTTGTCAGCCTGTATTTGCAGGACAACATACCTATAGAGGTAATTCTGATACTTGCCATGCATTATGCACCTGTTCAGAAAGGTCCCGCATACACGGCCAGGGTAATTCTTAATCTTTTTGAAAAAAATGGCATTACCAGTGCCCAAAAAGCCGAAGAACACATCCGGCTTATGGAGAAAAGAGAGAAATTTTACGATGCTGTATGTGAAATATTCTCTTATGACAAGCAAAAACTTACCAGCAGCGAAAAAACCATCATAGATTCCTGGGCAGAAAGGCTGAATATGACAGCAGAAATGATATCTGCCGCCTTTGAAGCCGCCGGTCCCAATGCCGGAATAAGGTATTGCAACGGCATATTGAAATCCTGGGCACAGAAAGGATACAAAACCCCGGAGGATACACAACGGGAATTTGCCGGACGGTCTGGTTTTACAGGTGAAAGCAATGACGATCTTATTTTACAGGGCATGAATATCGTGCCCTCGTTTGACAAAGGAGAACCGGTATGAGTGCAGACGGATACAGTGGAGCATACTCCGTGCTGGAAAGGAGAAGGCTGGAAAAACGAGCCTTGTTTTTCGCCAGAAGGGATGAAATATATTCCAAACTCCCTCGGGTCAGCCGACTGACCGACGAAATAACCAATCTTGGAGCTGAATATGCCCTGGCAAAGCTGGAAAAGCGAACCGGCGATGCACAGGATGTAAGAAAAAAAATGGATATTCTCGACCGTGAAAGAACCCGGATACTTATCGAAAACGGATACAGCAGACAGGATCTGGAAATGCAGTATTTCTGCGACAAATGCAAAGATACCGGCTTTGTAAACGGAAAGGTATGCGACTGCCTGAAAGAAGAGATAATAAAACGGAGACAACGGCTTTTGTCCGCCGCCTCCCCTGCACCCCGGGCCAGGTTTGAAGATTTCAACCTGGAATTTTACCCCAAACAGGCCAAAGAGCTGCCTAACGGGACCTTTGTGGTGCCTTATAATCACATGAAGCAGGTTTATGAATTTTGCAAAAATTACGCAGAAAGATTTACACCGGCAAACAAAAGTCTGCTGATGCTGGGCAACGCAGGTCTGGGCAAAACACACCTGGCTTGCTCCATAGCTTCTGTGTGCATGGAAAAAGGCTATACCGTAATGTACGCATCTTCCCAGAGTCTGTTCAACAAAGTGGAACAAGCCAGATATTCCGGTGAAGACATTATCAGTGATATTTTAACCTGCGACCTGTTTATACTGGACGATCTCGGTGCGGAAAACATGACAAGCTATTCCTTGAGCGTTCTGTACAATATTGTAAACACCAGGATGATAACCGGAAAACCTTGTATTTACACCACAAATATAATAAACCAGAATATGCTGACGCGAAAGTACGGCGAAAAGATAACATCCCGACTGCTGGGCAGCTGTTCAAGGCTGTTTTTTGTGGGCGATGATGTAAGGATACTGAAAAACAGCAGGTAAAATTATATATTTTTCACCGGTTACAGTTAAATTTACATTTTTATAAAAAGAAAACAGCCTCTGCGCAGTGCAGAGGCTGTAATTTTTATATTTACCGTGCAGGTGTATAAGCCATTTCATACCGGCTGCCTTCTTCAATAACAGCGCCGTCAACACCAAATGTTGTAGCTTCGCCGTTCTGAAGCAGTGCCCAGTAAGCACCGTCTGTTTCGTAATCAGCGCTTACGCCGTTTACAACTTTTACATACAGGCCGTATTCGCTTTCTTCACCGGTGGCAAAGCCTGTTTCTCTGAGAGCATCACCCAGGTTGTCAGCATCGGTTTTGATGGTAACAACAATAGATTTGTCTTCCATTGTAACTGTCAGGGCTACGCTTTTTTCACCTTCACCGATTTCTGTGTCTTCGGTGTATGTGGCGTTGTCCCACAGGCTGCTTTCAACGGAGCTGTCCTGCTGTACGCTGTTCTGTACTGTGGATGAGTTTTGCTGTGATGAGGAACCGTCATTTGAACAAGCCACCAAAGACAGTGCCATTACCACCGCAAGGGCAATTGACAAAAGTTTTTGCAATTTCATTTTTTTACCTCTTTTTTTATTTTTTGGGCAGATCTTATACAGTGTGGGCATTCCGACTTATGCTGTGCAAATACGGCAATGGCTGTTGCGGCGGATTCTCACCGCGCTTCCCCCACATTCATCCTTCAAAAGGGTAGAAAGCCTGCGGCCCTGCAAAAAACTGCCTGTTTATGTATGATAACACAACAGAAAGTTTTTTTCAATATAAAAAGGCCTCGAAAACGAGGCCTTCCAATCAATATCTATTCTGACTTAAAGTTGCTTCAAATACTTTACATTCGCTTACATCTTCTTTGCCGTAACCCAGGGCCAGGGCTGACAGAGGCACAAAACCTTCGGGTATTCCCAGCTGTTTCATAAGGTCTTCGTTTTTGGCCAGCGCCGCTGTGACACCGTAAAGATAAATATTTCCCAGGCCTTCATTTGTAGCCTGCAACGCCATCATCTCCACAACACAGGCAGCATTCATCTGCGCCACACCTTCCATCGGTGCCGGCGGACAGGAAGCTATAATAAGAGCCGGAGCGCCGTAAATAATATCCTTGTCCGGGCCGAACTGACTGCCCAGAGCCTTCAACATATCTTTATCGGTAACTATGGTAATATGCGGTTTCCCGTTTTTGGGCAGACCCAAAGGCGCCAGTGAGGCAGCCGTAACCACATTGTACAGTTTGTCATCTTCCACCGGCCTGTCGGTGTATTCGCGGCAGGACTTACGGGAAAGCAGAACTTTTTCAAAATCCATAATATTCGCTCCTTTACTGTTATATTCTATTTTAAGCCGATATCAATTGTCGGCCAGTTCACCTTTGCTGGCTGCGGAAAGGTACGCGTTCAAAAAGCCTTGTATATTACCGTCCATAACCATGTCTACCCTGCCGTCCTCGTAGCCTGTCCTGTGGTCTTTGACCAGAGTATAAGGCATAAACACATAGCTGCGTATCTGGCTGCCCCAGGCAATTTCTTTCTGCACACCTTTGATATCCTCTATTTTTTCCAGGTGTTCACGCTCTTTTATCTGCGCCAGTTTGGCTTTCAGCATTTTCATGGCCATTTCCCTGTTCTGGAACTGGCTTCTTTCATTCTGACAGGAAGTTACTATACCGGTGGGTATATGGGTAAGTCTTACGGCAGAGGATGTTTTGTTAACATGCTGTCCGCCGGCGCCGGAAGAACGGAAAACATCCATCTTGATGTCTTCGTCACGGATTACTATATCCATATCATCATTTATTTCCGGCATAACTTCGCAGGAAGCAAAAGATGTGTGTCTGCGTCCGGATGAGTCAAAAGGTGAAATTCT
>CASFSP010000119.1 GCA_949297385.1 uncultured Oscillospiraceae bacterium | reverse complement strand
GTTATAGCCGTCCTTTTAATTAATTGCATAAAGAA
This sequence comes from uncultured Oscillospiraceae bacterium, assembly GCA_949297385.1. GTDB lineage: Bacteria > Bacillota > Clostridia > Oscillospirales > Ruminococcaceae > RGIG3102. The sequence goes on along the minus strand of CASFSP010000119.1, from coordinate 7,211 downwards.
AGCCACCGGCACAGCCGGTGGCTTTTATTCGCATGATTTTGAATTTGCTATCCCAGGTTTTTCCTGTCCTGATCCCCGTCAGCTTTGAACATGGTAAAACCATTGTTGTCGGTGGTGAAATAATAATAATCTATATTTTTTTGCAGCAGGGGATTGAGGTAGTTTGGAATTATATTTTCATCCGCCTCTCTTTTAACAAAACCAGCTTTTTCACCGTCGATACCCCGGCAGTACATGTCGCAGTATTCGCAGCCGTAAGCAGCCATAAGCGGGTCAATCTGTCCGTTGAGCAGGTCAAAGTCCGAAGGCTTTCCGATAAAGTCCACCAGGCGCAAAACTTTGCCCTCGTCACTGATATTTACCCTGAAAACAGCCAAAGCCTTGGCCTGACCTTCATTTTTTACGGCAAAAACCAAATATTGGTAATGGGGATATTTAAAATACCTTTTGTCAATATACCAAAAATCTTTGGCCGGCTTCAGCCCGGCGGGAATTTCAAAACATTCCTTTATCTGCTGTATGTTTTCCATAAGGACAAGCTTTGTATCGTCAGCAGGGCAGGAGAGAGGGATTGTTTTTTGATTTACTGCGGCTATATTGTATTTTTCCAGGTCTGCCAGGCGGTAGTAATGGTCCAGCTTTCCCGGATGATACCCCAGGAAAGTATAAAATGGCATGGTGTTGGGTCTTATGTTGTTACAGGCCATAACATCGGCGCCTGTAAGCTGTTTCATGGCTCCCATAAGGGCCAGACCCAGGCCGTTTTTACCTTTTTTGGCGCACCATATGGATATCCATATATCACTGTGTTCTTTTTGGGCACACTTTATATATCCGCATACGGCGGCCGGGCCGTCGTCATCGCTCAGTACATAAAAGTTTGTCATGTCGCCGTCCACATAGTAATATTCAAACAAAGTGCTGTTGTTTACCAGCGGATGGGCGCTGCCCCAGTTTTCGTTGAGAAAATTTACAACAATATCCTTTTCCCGCAGCGGAATTCTTCTGATATTTTCCTTATTCAATTATGCTTCCTCCGGTAATGGGAAGATTTACGCCGGTAATAAAACGGGCTTCCTCGCTGAGCAGGAAAGCCATTGCAGGAACCACATCATCAACAGTAGCGTTGCGTTTAAGCGGGTGCCGGGCTGCGGCAGATTCTACAATAATATGACTGGTCCGGGCCAGGAATTTGGTCTCTATCATGCTGGGGCTTACACAGTTTACGGTTATTCCGTTGGCGGCATAATCTGTGGCCAGACTCTTCATAAGACCGGTTACTCCGCTTTTGGCGACGATATAAGCGGCTGTATTTTTCGGCGGGTTTGCCAGTACATAGCTGGTAGCCATAAACAGTACACGGCCGAATTTGGCTTTTGACATCTTAGGAAGCAGCCATTTACATATTTTTACCGCTGTCAGTACCTGGACATTCATGTCTGCCAAAAATCTTTCTTCGTCAAAATTTTTAAATTTTGTATTGACTACACTCAGTGCCGGAAGATGGACAAAATGCGTCGGCTCCCAGCCGCAGGCGGATACCTTTTCCACAAACCGGTCGGTGGCGGTGCTGTCGGTAAAATCTGCATCGAAATACAGGTATTCACAGCCCAGCTGCCGGCACAGTTCTTTCAGTTTCTCTCCGTCGCCGTGGCCGGCAAGGATAAATCTGCCCCGTGACCCAAGTTTTTTTATCAGCGCCATACCCACATCACTGGTTGCGCCGGTTATCAGATATGTGTACATTATTCTCTTACCCCCAGCTGTATGTTGGCTTTGCATACCTTTTTGCCGTCCTGGTTGGTTATGGTGCCTTTCACGATAACCGTTTTGAAAGTATCATTTATCTCACTTACCTTGCCGCTGACTGTCAGCATGTCACCGGGGAAAACCGGCAATGAAAATTTGGTTTCCACACTGTGCAGCAGGCAATGCTCTCCGGGAAGATATACGCCTGCAAGGGTGGAGAACATGCTGCCGAAAAGCATGCCGTGGCATACCCTGTCTTTAAATCCATGGCTTACGGCGTATTCTCGGCTGACATGTATCGGGCTGATATCACCTGTAATTTGGATAAATTTATCCATCATTTCTTCTGTTATTGTAACGGTAAAACTTTCTGTCATGCCTACCGTCATATCACAAAATTTATAGCTGTTCATAAACTGACCTCATATATTTTTTATTAAATAAGTATATCATAAAACCTTTGCCAATGGCAACACAGCAAAATAAAAAGGGCGGTTTTCCGCCCTTTCTTTAATCAGATTAAGCAATCAGCTTGGCAACCAGATCAACCATGGCGCCTACATTTTCCAGATGGCTTACATCGGCCAGCTGGAATTTGATGTTAAATCTTTTTTCAATGGCAACCAGCAGGTTTATCTGTTCCAGGCTGTCCCAGTCTTCGATATCATCAGCTGTTGTGCTGTCTGTGAGAACGATTTCGTCGTCATCAAACACATTGCGGAAAATATCTGTCAACCGTGCAAAAATATCTTCTCTTGTCATATTTTATCTCCTTATACAATTTCCATCTTTATAACTTTGTTTTTGTTTTCATATTCTTCGGGAATATTTAAAATATACCTTTTCTCGCTTTCGCTGTCAAGGGTTACATCAAAGCCGATGCTTTCGTAGAAGTCTTTGATTATAACATTTTTGGCAGTGGGCAGGTAAGAGGCTGTTATGGTTTTTACACCCATTTCCTTACATTTGGCAATGAGATAGTCAAACACTGCATATTCCAGATGGCGTTTGAAAACGCGGCAGGACATTACCCACAAATCTATGTTGGCATTTGTGCCTTCAACAGAGGCGATAAGGCATGTGGTGATACCGTTGTCGCCGAATTTGTCTATCAGTTTTGCATAAGCTGATATATAGTTTGTTCTGTCTGCTATTATTTCTTCCACTTCACTCTGGGCATAGCGGCGTGTTGTAAAGTTGAACTGATTTGTCTTGTTTATCAGCTGTGTAATTCTCTCACAGTGTGCAGTGGAGAAGGGGCCTATTTCGCCGGTCATTTCAAGGCTGAGCAGATAGTCGTTATAGTCGGTGAATGCACTTTCGGCAGCGGCGCGCTGGGCGTTCTGCTTGTACATTTCATTTCTCTTGGCGTCATCTTTTGTAAAGGAGGTTATTTCAAAATAGCCGGCACGGTCGATTGCCTTGATATAATCTTCCGGACAGCTTACCTCGGGAACGGTAACAGTGGGCAGGCTCTTTCTTACGATCTCCCTTTCTGCCGGGTTGTCATCAATAAATACCAGGCTGTCTTCGCCGATGTTTATTTCCTTTGCGATGGCAGCAATGTTCATATGCTTGGGCTCCCAGTTTGCTTTAAAGCAGATGAAATCATCCACTGACAGCGGTGCTTCCTTGCGGTCTGTAAAGCCCTGTTTGGCTATTTTTTCTTCGTTTTTGGAACATACATTCAGCATGATTCCCAGGCCGGTCAGGCGTTTGAGGTAGCTCTGAAATTCGGTGTAGCTCATGCCGGCAGGCTGTTCGTTGCCAATGGCAATGCCTTCCACGCCGTCATCACCGATAACGCCGCCCCACAAAGTGTTGTCCAGGTCCAGCACAACGCTCTTTTTGTTCTTGCCCAGGGCAGATTTTATGATTTTTGCAATGCCAAAGGCCAGGTCAGGAATTTTGTCCACAGCCAGGGCGTATTTGTACAGGTACCAGTTTTCCAGGCTGAACCAGTTGTCCAGACCGATAAGGCCGGACAAGTAGTTTATGTCATTGAGGTATATGTTTTCTTTTGAAGCGATATAATCGGCTATCATGACATTCAGTTTGTTTGTAAAGTTTACAACACCCTGTGCGGCAACCGCGTCTTTGGAGCCGTACATACGGTAAAAAGGCATTTCAAAGTTGTTTACAATTACCACTGCACCAAAGCTGAGGGCTTTTTCGCACACAGCTTTGAATTTTTCAAATTCCTTTGTCAGCTTGTCTTTTACAGCTTCTTCGCTGTCCTGAGGAACAGGCAGGTTTTCAATGTTCTTGTTTGATGTGTGGATGTATATAAAATCCGGTGCAAACTCCTTCAATGAACCGTCATCAAACATCAGCTCTTCATAGTAACGGTTATATCCGCCCACTTTAAATTCCGGTTTGATACCGTAGTTAAGCAAGAAAAGCTCCAGAATGTTTTTTATTTCACCTATGGTGGAGCCACTTAAAACAGCAATTTTTTTCTCGATGAATTTATCGTTTTGCAAAAGTTCTCTTTTGATGCTTTTTTTCTTTTCCAGTATGTAAGCATTGTCAAAAGGGTAATCTAAAACTGACATAATTAAACACTCCTTTTCATTATCTACATTAGTATATCACATATAAAATAATTGGGCAATATTTTAACAAGCTCTATTCGTAAATTATTTTTTAAATTTATGTATAAAATGATAACATATTTATATATATTATCACAGCGTGGACCGTGATAGATTTGTTATCATTTTGTTGTTGAAATTTGCCGCGGAAAAAAGTATAATAGCATAAAGTATTATATCAGATTGTGCCTTACAGCCCGAAATCTTCCAGCGTTTTTGCCAGCTGCAGATCATCGTTCACCACGATGCCTTTGCGCAAAAGCTCTATATCATTTTCAGGCAGAAGGTGAACATACACCTCATACACCGCCAGGGGTTCGCTTTCCTGCGGAAGAAAAACGGCTACTTTGCCGCCGTACTCCTTTACCACATAGGTAGTTTCGGTGGGAGTGTCAGTCGGGCTTTGGGGTGTAATATTCATTTGATAAATGCTTATAGCTATCAAAGCCGCACAAAATATAGTACATATAGCTAAAATAAATTTTTTCATATAAGTCAGCACCTCGCTTTAATATAGTGTTGGCGTTTTTGAAAAAATAATACATTGTTTTACAAACGAGAACAGGAGGGATTGATATCAAGATTTATGATAAATCCTCTGCCGGAGGCTCACAGCACCAGAATTCCGACGCGTCGAAAAAAAGCCGGCCGGCAAAGAAAAAAAGCGGAAAGTTCAATATAAACTGGAAAAAGGTCCTTAATGTGGTCGGTGTGCTGGCCTGCATAGGCGTTATCGTTGGCAGCATAGTTGCGGTTGCTTTGTCCATCTACCTGGTGAATGTCACCAAAGGGGACGAAGAGATGCTGAATCTGACCAACATAAAGCTCAGTTTCACCAGTGTTATCTATTATCAGGACGCGCGGACAGGAGAGTACAAAGAGTATCAGCGCCTGGACGGCAGTGAAAACCGTATATGGGTTGACCTGCAGGATATACCGCAGCATGTAATAGATGCGTATATTGCGGTGGAGGACAAAGATTTCTATGAACACCACGGTGTAAACTTTGTCAGAACTTTTGCGGCTATGATAAACGAATACACACCCATTAAGCTGTTTTCCAGCAAGCAGGGTGCATCCACTATTACCCAGCAGCTGGTAAAGAACCTTACCAATGACAAAGACGGCAGCGGTATAGAGGGTGCGTTCAGAAAGATAAGGGAGATATTCCGCGCCATAATACTGGAAAAACAGTACAGTAAAGATGTTATACTGGAAGCCTATCTCAACACAATACGCCTGTCCAACACCTGGGCAGGAGTCCAGGCCGGTGCCAACAACTATTTCGGCAAAGATGTCAGCGAGCTGACAATAGCCGAGGCGGCATCACTGGCCGGTATAACCAAAAACCCGTCGGTATATAATCCATATACCAACCCTGAAAACAACATAGAAAGAAGAAACGACATTCTTTATTTCATGCACGAGCAGGGGAAAATAACTGATGAAGAGTACGAACAGGCACTGGCGGAAGAACTGGTTCTGAACAGCGAAATACATGAAAATTCTTCTGTGAACAGCTATTTCACTGATATGGTTATTGACCAGGTTATAGAAGACCTGATGAAAGAGTACGACATGACAGAGGGCGAAGCCACTTACATGCTGTACAACCAGGGACTGAAAATTTACTCCACAGTAAATCCGACCTTACAGCGGGCAATGGAAGATGTTATGTCCAACAAAGACAAAATCTATCCCATGACCGAAAAGACTATAACAAATGATGACGGCACCAAGACTACCGTAACACCTCAGGCTGCCATGGTCAGCGTTGATTACAACGGCGGTATTGCGGCTGTTGTGGGCGGTATCGGAGAAAAAACAGAAGACCGTATCCTCAACCGTGCGGTTGACTCTCTGCGCCAGACAGGTTCAACCATGAAACCCATAGGCGCCTACGCACCGGCTCTGGAATATAAATATATCAATTTCTCAAAGACATTTATAGATGACTATGTATGGATGAAGCCGGATCCGGAAAATCCGGGTCAGGAGATGGAATGGCCCAGAAACTATTCCAGAACATACACCAAACAGCCGATGACAGTGGCATATGCCATTTCAAAATCTATAAATACAATTGCCGTAAGAACACTGATGTGCCTTACACCGGAAACTTCTTACGACTTCCTCACCAATTCGCTCAACATAACATCACTGTCACCGGAAAAGGATGTGGACTACGCTCCTTTGGCTTTGGGTTCAATGACATACGGCATATCACCTCTGGAAATGGCTGCGGCCTATGCCATATTCGGCAACAACGGCAAATATATAACACCTTATTGCTATACAACCGTTGAAGATTCCAGCGGCGAGGTTTTGCTGGAAACAAAGATAACATCCGTACAGGCTATTTCACCTGAAACAGCATATATAATGAACCGTGCTCTCAAACAGGTTCTTATAGACGGTACAAGCGGCGGGCTGTCGCCCAACAGACTGGATGCCGTAGGTAAAACCGGTACTACCAGTGACGATAAAGACCACTGGTTTATAGGTGTTACACCTTACTACTCAACAGCCTCATGGTGGGGCTATGACGAGCCGGCAGTGCTGCGAGTGCCTTCTTACGCCACTCATCCGCCGACGCTGGCATGGAGAAATGTCATGAACGCGGCGCAGAAAGACCTGCCCAGCAAGAGCTTTACAGTACCCAGCGGTGTTGTAACTGCGGAATACTGCACCCGGACCGGTAACCTGGCCAATGCCAACTGTCCGGAAAAACGGGTGGGTTATTACACCGAGGACAATATGCCGATAGCCTGTCAGACACATTGACTGAAAGACGGCATACAGCAATGGCTGGATAAAATAGGCGATTACTTCGACAAAATATTAGGATAAAAGCAGGTATGATTTCAT
>CASFSP010000118.1 GCA_949297385.1 uncultured Oscillospiraceae bacterium | reverse complement strand
GGAAATGCCAACAGCATGACAGGTGCTTTTGCTTTCCTGGCGGTTTTTTCAATGTTTGTTGTGGGACTGACCAGGCGCGCGTCCGGCTTTAACCCGGCGCGGATTTCAGCTGCGGCACTGGCTTTTCTGATGCTTTCTTTCTCCAAATCTCCCATTGCAGCAATAACAGCCATCGCAATAGCTATGGCGGCACGGATAAATCTTTTTACCCACAATGAAAAAATAATGCCTGTGCTGATGGCTTTGGCAGCTTGTGGAGTGTTTGGCGCAGTTTATGTTTTCTTTATGCGTTTCGGCGCAGGACGGTCAACAGCATTCAGCCTGACAGGTACGCTGGAACTGGGTTATTTCCGCAATTTCCTGCGGCTTTTCAAAAATACAAACATTTGGCTGTACAGATTGTCCATACCGCTGTTTATAGTTTTGCAGACTGTGTGCATAGCGCCTTTCCAGTCGGTTGTGGTTCTGCCTAAAATGCTGTCCGATGCTTTTAAAATAACCAGACTTTCCTTTGAAAAGCTTTGGTTTTATGCCTGTATAGCCGGCGGTATCCTGGGCTTCTTCCTGACAGAGCATGAAGCTTTCAGCCAGGTTTACTTTATATACACTGCAATATTCTTTTTAAACCTGTTGGCAGTGGATTATTTCCCCTTTGACAGGATAAAACCAAAAAATATTATTGCTTACGGATTGCTGGTCCTCAGCTGTGCCACGGCTGTATTTATGTATACAAATTTCGGCGGCAGCGGAATAAGGCAGTTTTTGTTCCATTACAATGTGCTGGAAAAATATGATTATCCTTATGTGGTAAAGGCGGAGGATGAGGCCGCCGGCATGTATCTCAGGGAAAACATGCAGGCGGGCGAACTGTTTATCACCAACCGCACCCACACCGGAGCAGGGGAAGGGCTTTCAAATGTATACACCTGTTTTTCCGGAAGACCTTCCTATATGGAAGGCTTTAAATACACCGTGTCCAATATGGGCGTGGAATGGCGGCAGGTTGACCAAAGGCTGAAACTGGTAGGCAAAGTCTTTGGCATTTATGACCAGCCGGCCGCATCACTGGATGAAATAATCCGCCTGTGCAAAAAGAAGAATATAAGATATGTGGTCTACTCTTCACAGTTTGAAGGAGATATATCTGCTTTTTCCGGCCTTGAACCGGTATTCTCAGATAACAGCGCGGTGATATATAAAATTTACTGATGTATCAGATTAACGGAGGAAAAGATGGATAAATCTTTGTATATTGTTATACCCTGTTATAATGAACAGGAGGTTTTGCCGATAACATCCGGTATGTTTTTGGAAAAACTGGAAAGTCTTATAGAAAAAGGGTTGTGCAGTGAACGGTCAAAGATACTTTTTGTAAATGACGGATCAAAAGATAACACATGGCAGATTATTCAGAACCTGGCCAAAAGCAATGACAGGTTTGTTGGCCTTACCCTCAGCCGCAACCGCGGCCACCAGAACGCACTGCTGGCCGGACTTATGTGGGCAAAGGACAGGTGCGATGTGACAATTTCCATAGACTGCGACGGCCAGGACGATGTAAACGCCATGGATGAATTTCTGAAAAACTATCATGAAGGCTGTCATGTGGTATACGGCGTCAGAAGCAAGCGCGATACAGACACATTTTTCAAAAGATTTACAGCCGAAGGCTTTTATAAGTTCATGGAAATGATGGGTGCTCAGACGGTGTTCAACCATGCCGATTACCGCCTGATGAGCAAACAGGCGCTGGAAGGTCTGGCACAGTTCAAGGAAGTTAACCTGTTTTTGCGCGGACTGGTGCCTATGGTAGGATATAAATCCACCGCTGTTTATTACGAAAGACATGAAAGAATAGCCGGCGAAAGCCATTATCCTTTTTCAAAAATGCTGAATCTGGCGCTTAACGGAATAACCAGCCTGTCTGTAAAGCCGCTGAGATACATCACCGGACTGGGCTTTGTTATGAGCCTTGTCAGCTTTGTGGTGGTAATATATGCGGTGTTCACCCACTTTTTCGGCACCACTGTCACAGGATGGACCAGCCTGGTGGGCATAATGGGCCTGATAGGCGGTATACAGCTGTTCTGCCTGGGCATAATAGGCGAATATATCGGAAAAATATATTCGGAGACAAAACGGCGCCCAAGATATATCATTGAAAAAACAACTGTTGACGAAGAAAATAATAAATAATTCAAAAGCCGGAGCTTTTTTAAGCCCCGGCTTTTGAAATCTATGGAGAGAGGAGGTATTATTCAGGTAACAGCAAACCATACTTGCCGTCCTTGCGTTTATAAACAACATTTATCTCTTCGGTTACAATATCTTTGAACATAAAGAATGTATGCCCCAGCATATTCATTTCCAGAATAGCGTCGTCTACGCTTTGCGGCTGCAAGGCGAAAACTTTTTTGCGTACAATTTCGTAATCTTCATCGTCGTCTGTGGCCGGAAGATCGTCAAAATAAGCATAACCGTTGAATTTCCTGTGGATTTTCTCTTTGTTTTTGATTATCTGAGCTTCAAGGTTTTCTACTGCGTCATCAAGAGCCAGCTCCATGCTGTCGGCGCTTTTCTCACTGCGGAACATCAGCTTGCGGTCTTTGATTGAAATCTCTACCGTCTGCCACTTTTTTTCTACCGTGACAGTTACGGTGGCGGTTGCATTGTCCGAGAAGAATTTGTCCAGCTTCGCCAGCTTGTTGTCTACTCTTTCCAAAAATGCATCTTTCAGTGAAACTTTTCTGCCTATTGTCGTAACTTTCATATTGAAGCCTCCTTGTTTTAAGGACAGATAATTGTATGTCAATTATCTTTATTTCATTATAGCAATATAGATAAAAGTTTTCAATATGTTTCACTTAAATTTTGCATTTTAACAAATTTTACACAATAAAATTTTCACCAAACCACCCCTCTTTTTTGACAAAATTTTTGCAATTCGGGATGTATAATACAGTTAAAGAATTTAACGCATATAGGCTGGCGTTATATTCTTGCATTTCCTCATATACTTTTTCTCTTGCAAAGACCCGCCGAAAGGCGGGTTCTTTGTTTTGTATATTTTGCATATAAAAAAACTGTATATAAATAAAAAGTTTGTCTACATAAGATATTGATATTTTTTTAACAATTGAATATAATTATATTGCAGTCAAGGACTGCCACTTAAAAGCTAACTTCGGAAAATCCTTCTAATAAAGATGGCCCTTCTCAATTTTTTGAGCAGGGTTGTTCTTTTTTTGTAACATATTTTTGTTTATTTTTTCATAAAGTGGTGTTATTATAAAATCAAACAAACCCAAGTGAAGGGGAGGATATTTATGAAATATAAACTTTTGGCTTGTGTTTTAAGCCTTGCGATGCTGGCGGGGTGCACACAGTCACCTTCGTCCCAAAGCCCGCAGACATCTTCCGGAACTTCTTCTGTTGCATCCGAAACGCAGTCAAGCTCACAGGTTTTACAGCGCAATTATGAGACAGAAAGCCTGGAACGGTTGCTGTCCTCGATAAACAATGCAGAAGCCGGGTCAGCCGGCAGCACACTGAAAGCGGCGGCCGTGGCGGCGGATTTTGTGGAGTTTTCTGTCGAGTATGCCAATGCCGACAATGAAGAGTTTATGCTGGATGACATACAGGCCTGGTACGACCGGCTGGACCGGGAAACCAAGGAGATGATAGGCGAAAACTGGCCGTGGGTTTACGGCAGTGTAAAAGATCTGGTGCGGGATCCCCGGGGTATGGCGCCTTTGCTGGCGGATACCGGTATTGAAACAGATTTTGCTTCCATAGATCTGACAAACGGATTGCTGCTTGCCGAAAGGGTACAGCAGATTATAGGTGAATAAACAAAAGCCCTGCTTATGCAGGGCTTTCTATTTTACTCAAATGTTTTTGCTACATTTTTCAGTTCATCTATTACTTTTATGTGCTGCGGACAGGATTTTTCACATTTTCCGCAGGCGATACATTCGCTGGCTTTGGTCATTGTCTGTGTCATGTTGGAATAGTAGATTTTCTGAGTGGAGAATCCTTTGTTCAGCGCCTGAAGTTCTGCATTGTACAAGGCAAAATATTTGGGTATCGGGATGTGCTTGGGACATCCGTCAACGCAGTACTGACAAGCGGTGCAAGGTACTGTCTTTGACTGATAAATTATATCAACAACCTTGTTTATAACCTTGTATTCCTCTTCTTTCAGCGGAACAAAGTTTTCCATGTATGCCACATTGTCCTGAACCTGCTCCAGGTTGCTCATACCGGACAAAACCATCATTACATTGTCCAGGCTGGCCGCATATCTTACAGCCCAGCTGGCGGCGGACATTTTGTCATCCAGACCTTTCAGCAGCTGTACAGCCTCTTCAGGCAGGTTGGCCAGGCTGCCGCCTTTTATCGGTTCCATGACTATAACCGGCACATTGTGTTTTACGGCCACTTCATAGCAGGCGCGGGACTGTATGCTGGGGTTTTCCCAGTCCAGATAGTTTATCTGTAACTGCACAAAATCCACTTCCGGCCACTCGGTCAGCATTTCGTCCAGCAGCTGTGCTGTATCATGGAATGAAAAACCGATATTTCTGATTTTTCCCCGGGCTTTTTTCTCTTTGATGAATTCAAAACAGCCCAGCTTTTTGGCCTGTTCAAATCTTTCGGCGTTCATTGCATGAAGCAGATAATAGTCAAAGTATTCAACACCGCATTTTTCCAGCTCTTCGTTGAAAATTCTTTCGCTGTCCCGGGCTGTTTTTACAAAGGGCATGGGCAGTTTTGTGGCAATGGTAAATTTGTCGCGGGGGTATCTGTCAACCAGCGCCTGTTTCAAAAATCTTTCGCTTTGCTGCTGGTGATAGACATAAGCTGTATCAAAATATGTAAACCCTTTTTCCATAAATGTGTCCACCATCTTGTACAGAAGCTCCATGTCAACACTGGTGGCATCGTTGGAATCTTTCAGGGGCAGGCGCATAAAGCCAAAACCTAATTTTTTCATTTTCACTTCTCCTAACAGTAGTTGTTGTATAAATTATACCACTTAAACTTTACTTTAAGTCAATAATCAGAAAAATATTTTTATCCTTGATTTTTGCCGCGATTTAATGTAAAATAATATGGCAGTATAAAATTGCATATGTTTCCGTAGCTCAGCCGGATAGAGCGACCGCCTCCTAAG
>CASFSP010000117.1 GCA_949297385.1 uncultured Oscillospiraceae bacterium | reverse complement strand
GGGCGAAGATGTGGAAAACATACTGCTGAGGCTTATTCAGGCTGCGGACTACAACATAGAAAAAGCCCAGATAGGCATTATCTATGTAGACGAAATAGACAAAATAACAAGAAAAAGCGAAAATCCGTCTACCACCAGAGATGTGGGCGGCGAAGGTGTTCAGCAGGCTTTGCTGAAAATTCTGGAAGGCACCGTTGCCAGCGTTCCTCCCCAGGGCGGCAGAAAACACCCGCACCAGGAATTTATACAGCTGGATACCAAAAATATCCTGTTTATATGCGGCGGTGCTTTTGACGGTATTGAAAAGCATATTGCAAAGCGCACATCCGAAAGCGGCGTGCTGGGCTTTGGCGGAAAGCTGAAAGACAAAAAAGAAGAAGACCTTACAACCCTGCTTAAAAAAGTGGAGCCGGATGACCTGGTACATTTTGGCCTTATTCCGGAGCTTATCGGCCGTCTTCCTGTCGTCTCAGTGCTGTCTGCGCTGGACAAGGACGCTCTGATCAGAATACTGAAAGAGCCGAAAAATTCGCTTATCAAGCAGTACCAAGCCCTTTTCGGCCTGGACAATGTGCAGCTGGAGATCACCGACGAAGCTTTGGAGATGATTGCTGAAAAGGCTATCAAGAGAAAAAGCGGCGCCAGGGCCCTCAGATCTATTTTTGAGGAATGTCTTATGGACGCAATGTTCAAGGTACCGGATGACAGTACTATCAGCAAAGTTATACTTGATGCTGATACAGTGCGCACCGGTGTTGCCAAATATGAACACGGCACATCCCACAAAATGTACAGCGAAAATTTAACAGATTTATAAATTAAAAAGAGACGCCTTCCTGGCGCCTCTTTTTAGCTATCATGACCGCGCACAGTTTCCTTTGTGACTGGGTCATTGAAAATATATGCTGTATTTGATATAATAAATTGTTAATAACCATAAGGAGGATAAATATGTCTGTAAAGGTTAAAGTTAAAGTAGACAACAAGGGCGAGTATTTGCATTTGCCCGCAATAGCTTTGCGCGGACTGGTTATTTTTCCCGGCAGCACAATACATTTTGACATCGGCAGAGAAAAGTCCATAAACGCCGTAAATGCGGCAATGGCTGATGACAGAATGATATATCTTGTGCCCCAGGTTGATATAGATGTGGACGATCCAACACAGGCTGATATATATGATGTGGGTGTTGTGGCAGAGATAAAGCAGGTTTTGAAAATGCAGGATGGCTTTATAAAAATAATGGTGGATGCCAAATACCGCGCCAAAACAGTTGATATAGAACCCGGCTCTTCATACATAAGCGCCATCACCAAAGAGTACCCGGCCAGCAAGATAAGATCCGGCAGGGAAAATGTGGCGGAAGCGCTGGTCAGGTCCATAAAGGAAAAATTTGAAGCATATATTTCTGTGGCACCGAGAATGTCCAAAGAGATAATATCTTCCATTTTTTACACAAATGACGCTGCGGAACTTTGTCAGCTGATAGCGGCAAATGTCATGTTCAAAGTTGAAGACAAAATGTCTGTCCTGGCGGAAAACTCCTTGGAAAAGAGACTTAATTTTGTATATAAATTTTTGAGCAACGAATATGAAGTTCTGAAAATTGAAGCTGATATAAAGTCCAAAGTCCATGCTGAAATGGATAAAAGCCAGAAGGAATACTATCTGCGCCAGCAGCTGAAAACAATATCGGAAGAACTGGACGAAGGCGAAGATACACACCGCGAAAGCGATGAATACCGAAACAAAATAAAAGCTTTGCATCTTGCCGCTGACAGCGAGGAAAAGTTGCTGAAAGAGGTAAACCGTCTTGAAAAAATGATGGGTTCTTCTCAGGAAGCTGCAGTTATCAGGACATATCTTGATACATGTCTGTCAATACCGTGGAATATATCCACACATGAACAGATGAATGTTATCAAGGCTGAATCCATACTGAATAAAGGCCATTATGGCCTGGAAAAGGTAAAAGAAAAAGTTTTGGAGATACTTTCCGTAAGACAGTTGTCCCAGAATACCAAAGGCCAGATAATCTGCCTTGTAGGCCCTCCCGGTGTCGGTAAAACCAGTATCGCCTCATCCATTGCGGAATGTTTGGGACGCAATTTTGTCCGCGTATCACTGGGCGGTGTAAGGGATGAAAGCGAGATAAGGGGTCATCGCAGAACCTATGTAGGCGCAATGCCAGGAAAAATAGCAAACTCTCTTATAAATGCAAAATCCAACAACCCTGTCATACTACTGGACGAAATTGACAAGCTATCCGGGGATTTCCGCGGGGATCCGGCTTCCGCTTTGCTGGAAGTTCTGGACAGTGAGCAGAATCATGCTTTCAACGACCACTATATAGATATACCGATTGACCTCAGCAATGTATTTTTCATTGCCACGGCAAACAATATCAGCAGTATTCCGGCACCATTGCTGGACAGAATGGATATTATCGAGCTTTCCAGCTATACCCGCGAAGAAAAATTCAACATTGCGAAGAAGCACCTTATCCCCAAACAGCTGGAAAAGAACGGCATGAAACAGTATGTCAGATTCAGCGACAGCGCCATATATGAAGTGATAGACCATTACACCAAAGAAGCCGGTGTCCGTAACCTTGAAAGGACAATAATCACGCTTCTGAGAAAATGTGCCAAACTGATAGCCTCAAAGAAAGAAAGCAGGGTAAGACTGAATAAAAACAAGGTTATACAGCTGCTGGGAACAGAATTGTACAAACCCACCAGCATTGACCTGGAGGATACTGTCGGTGTGGCCAATGGTCTGGCCTGGACCAGTGTGGGCGGAGAGATGCTGCCCATAGAGGTAACTGTCATACCCAACGGAAGCGGCAGGCTGGAGCTGACAGGCAGCCTGGGGGATGTAATGAAAGAGTCCTGCAAGATAGCCCTCAGCTATATAAAGAGCAACAG
>CASFSP010000116.1 GCA_949297385.1 uncultured Oscillospiraceae bacterium | reverse complement strand
GGCAAAATTTTCCGTCGGAATATACCCGCACCCGATTTCCCGGGCAATTTCGGTCAGCAGTGAAAATGCCCGCCGGCTTTTGCCCCGCAGATATTTTATCAGGGCTCGATGAAACAGCCTGGCTGTATCGGTTCCGCAGCAGCCCGGCAGTGATTTATATATCCGGCTGTTAATGTTCCAGGCTGTCTTTCCATCAGAAAGAGAAAAAGCTTCCGTTCCGGTATTTCTTACCACCCGCAAATCCAGCGCCAGGCCATCTTCATATATAACTATCAATATTCCTTCGGGATTTTTTGTGGCCGCAATATAACTCGGACGGCCCCGGCCGTATATAAAATCTTTCAGCTGATTTTCATTGCAGTTTATATAAACATCCACATCGGAATATGCGGTGGCCGTACCTTTTTTAAAAGAACCGCCCAGCCATATATTCACGCCCTTTTCAATCGCAAAATTCTTCCGGTAGTCTATAAAAGACAGCTGTTTTGATATGTTATATCTTTCCATGATGACCTCCCTGAGATTATCAGAAAATTATACACTAATATCAGCTTATTTACAACATCAGCACTTCGGCAAATATTGATATTTACCGGCAAATGTAGTATGATTATATTGAGATATTATGCTTTGGCACAGGCTGTCCAGCGGTCTTTTGCCACAGCTTTACGGAGGATAAAAATGAAATTAGGTATAGTGGGTCTGCCAAATGTAGGCAAAAGTACCCTTTTCAACGCCATAACCAACGCCGGTGCCGCCAGCGCCAACTTCCCTTTCTGCACCATCGAGCCCAATGTGGGCGTAGTTGCCGTGCCGGATGAAAGGCTGGATAGGCTGGCCGAAATGTACAACCCGAAAAAATACACCCCGGCAACCATAGAATTTGTGGACATAGCCGGCCTTGTAAAAGGTGCCAGCCACGGCGAAGGCCTGGGAAACAAATTTTTAAGCCACATACGCGAAGTTGACGCCATAATCCATATGGTGCGCTGTTTTGACAGCGACGACATAATTCATGTGGAAGGCAGTGTCGACCCGCTGAGAGATATCGAAACTATCGACCTGGAGCTGGTTCTGTCCGACCTGGAAATAGTACAGCGCCGCATAGACCGCACCAAAAAAGCCGCCAAAGGCGACAGAAGCCTGGGCGAACTGATAGTTATGCTGGAAAGGCTGGAAGAATATCTGTCCGAAGGCAAAAACGCCCGCGGCTTTGAAAGGCTGAATGACAATGAGGAAGCATGGTTTAAAGAAATGCCTCTGCTGTCTGCCAAACCGGTAATTTATGCCTGCAACCTGTCAGAGGACGACCTGCTTAACGGCATCGACGCCAATCCTTACTACCCGCTGGTAGCCAAAAAGGCCGCCGAAGACAAAAGCGGCTGCCTGCCCATCTGCGCAAAGATTGAAGAAGATGTAAACGGCCTGTCAAGGGAGGAAAAAAGGGAATTCCTGTCCGAACTGGGGCTGGAAGTTTCCGGTCTGGACACCCTTATACAGGAAAGTTACAGCCTGCTGGGCCTTATCAGCTTTTTAACCGCCGGCCCGGAAGAAGTCAGAGCCTGGACAATTACCAAAGGTACAAAAGCACCCCAGGCCGCCGGCAAAATTCACTCTGACTTTGAAAGAGGCTTCATCCGCGCTGAAATCATCGCCTTTGATGACCTTATGGCCTGCGGAAGCATGGTAGCCGCCAAAGAAAAAGGCCTGGTGAGAAGTGAAGGCAAAGACTATGTGATGAAAGACGGAGATGTTACACTTTTCCGTTTCAATGTATAATAAATAAGCTTAAATATTTTCATGGGAGGTTGCGGCATGTTGTTCAGACTTTTTATAATTATGTTTGTGGTTTATGCCTTAAAACGGGCTGTAAAAAATGCTGTTGGAACAGGCGCCACGTCAAATAATACCTTTTCTGCCCGCCGGCAGAACATTCAGCGACAATCCGGCATGCGCACAGCTGTGCAAAACAGAACAACAGGATTTGTACAAACTTCAAAACCATCTGCAAACAGACAGGTATATTCCAATAAAAAGCCACGGGCCAAAGACCAGGTGTTCACCTCCCTTGACCCTCTGCACCGACTGAAAGAACGTGTTTACAGCCGCAAAGCCAATTCTTCCTTTTTTAACTCTGACTTTGATGATTATTCAGCTGTCAGGGCCAGGGGGCCAAAGACAGACTATGTCAGCGGATATGACAGAAATTATGCTGACGGCAGTTCTGCACGCCGCTACAATCTGGGTATGCAGTACAGCCATACATACGACGGGCACGAACCCTGGGATGATTGTCTGCCCAAAGAGAAAGACCCCTGGGACAAAGATTTTTACACAAATTAGCGAGGTATTATGAAAACAATAGGAATTATCGGCGCCATGCCGACAGAGGTAAGCCTTCTGAAAAGCAGACTGTCAGACCTGGAAAGCGAAAAAGTTGCCGGGCTGGAAATATTCAAAGGCAACCTTCACGGCAAAACAGTGCTGGTTTGTCAAAGCGGAATGGGCAAAGTTGCCGCCGGCGCCGCCACACAGCTGCTGATTACAAAATACGGTATTGACGCCATTATCAACAGTGGCATTGCCGGCAACATGAGCAGTAAAATAGGTGTGGGTGATGTGGTTATCTCCAAAGAGGTGACATACCACGATGCAGAAATAGCCATGATCAACCAGCACTACCCCAATATGGACAGCTATTTTGCCGGCGAAGAGATGATTGCCGCCGCCGAAAAAGCCTGCCGCGACACCGACACAAAATACATAGTGGGCAAAATTGCCACCGGCGATAAGTTTATCGGCGACAGTGCGGTGAAAAAAACCATAAAAGAATTCTGCGACCCCGACTGTGTGGAGATGGAAGGCGCAGCCATTGCCCACATCGCCTGCAAAAACGATATTCCCTTTGTTATTATCCGCGCCATGAGCGACAATGCAGACGAAAAAGCCACCGAAGAACTGGTGGTAAAGCAGTTTGACACTTCTGCCTACTGCGACAAAGCCGCGGACATCTGCGAACTGTGCGTAAAATATCTGTAATTTAAAATCAGAGGTCAGCTTATGTTCTACTGGTGGTTTATGTTTGTCAGCGTAATGCTTATTCCTGCGGTGCTGTTTCTGTTCGGAAAATTCTTTTCCAAAGATGTACCCATGGGTATAAACGCGTTCTGCGGCTACCGCACAAAACGCTCGATGAAAAACGAAAACACCTGGGTGTTTGCCAACAAATACTGGGGAAAGCTGGCGGCAAAACTGGCTGTTTTATCGGCAGTCATCACCGCCCGGGCCATGGCACTTGTTTACAATGGTGATGAAAGCGCCGTAACTGCGGCCGCTTCAATTGTCGCCGCAATCCAGGTTGTCCTGCTGATTATATCGGTAATTCTCACCGAAAAAGCGCTGAAAAGCACTTTTGACAAAGAGGGAAATCCCATAGGCAAAATATAAATTAACACCAATACAGCCGGCAGGTTTCTGCCGGCTGTATTTTTCTTCCGTCCCTCACAAAAAGGACTTTTTGCTGTTTTTGTATCCGTTGCACAAAATATATTCAGATTTTTTTATCCTTCATTCCATAATTTTTGCACAAAAATAAAGCTTTCATAGCTTATAATTAAATTAATCAAACGATTTACTTTGCATTCCACAAAGGAGGTGCGCCGATGATTAAAAAAATATGGAACAGGCTCTCTGTCACCGCCCAGCTGTCGGTAGCGCTGGTGTGCTTTATCGCCGGAATAATCCTGGCGATAGAAGCAAATATTTATTTGTATCAAAAGCCGCTGACAGAAAAAAGATTTGAAAGGCTGATGGAGATTAACGGCATACAGCAGGAAGATTTTATCAGCTGTGAGCTGAAAAAGCCTTTCCCAAATCCTCCCTGGATTTTTTATGTGGTTTACAAATCCCAGCCAGATATGGAATACAAATATAGATATGACTGGGCCCTGATTGTAACCGACGATAACTGCTGGCCGAAAACGACAACGATCAGAAATGTCAACTACAGCGATACAGATGGTTTTTCCCGCGCCGAGGCAATCGCCGCCTTTGAAAGCGGACAAAATCTGATATTTCCCCATTCTGACATTGGTGCCCGGCAGTAAAAACAACCGCATTTGCCGTCCGCACAGTTTTACAGAAAGGAAAACGCTATGATTAAAAAGATATGGAACAGGCTGTCCGTCACCGCCCAGCTATCGGTAGCGCTGGTGTGCTTTATCGCCGGAATAATCCTGGCGGTAGAAGCAAATACCTATTTATACCAGAAGCCTCTGACAGAAAAAAGATTTGAAAGACTGATGGAGGTAAATGATATACAGCAGGAGGATTTTATCAGCTACAAGCTGACAAAGCCATATACCAGCCCCGGCTGGAATATCATTGTGGTATATAAAAGCCGGCCGGAGCAGGAATATATATATACTTATGACTGGGCGCTCACCGTAGATAACACCAACTGCTGGCCGTGGTGGCTTTCTGTCAACAATTCTGACAATCCCTGGACATACGGCCGCCATGATATGATAAGCGCCTTTGAAAAGGGCGAAAATCTGATATTCCCCGAAAACTGATAATTTTATATACTGCCGCTATATAAAACAGCACACAAACTCCCCGCAAAGGCGGGGAGTTTTATTTTTACCTGAAAATACTGCAAGCACATACACTCCGCCGGTTTTGTGCATAAAAGCTGCAATTTTAAATCTGTATTTTGCACACAGCAAAAAAGACGCGGTATAAACCGCGTCTTTTTAATTTTGCTATATAGCTTTAATATGAAAGATTATTTGTACAGCTCAACCAGCTTCAGCAGGTGGTCGTATCTGTCCATAGCTTCTTTCTCGCTCTCCTCGAAGAGTTTTGTTGCTCTTTCGGGGTTAGCAGCTTTCAGACGAGCATAACGAGCTTCGTTCATCAGGAATTCCTGGTAACCGCCCTTAGGAGCCTTGCTGTCCAGTGAGAAGGGGTTTTTGCCTTCTGCTTTCAGTCTGGGATCGTAACGGAACAGGTTCCAGTAACCGGCATCAACAGCTCTCTTGATTTCAGCCTGGCTGTTTGTCATACCACCCTTGATAGAGTGCATTTCACAAGGAGCGTAGCCGATGATCAGTGAAGGACCGTTGTAGCTTTCAGCCTCTGTCATAGCTTTGATTGTCTGGTTCATGTCAGCGCCCATACCGATGTGAGCAACATATACATAACCGTAGCTCATTGCGATGGCCGGCAGGTCTTTCTTAGCGGTAGCCTTACCAGCGGCAGCGAACTGAGCAACCTGGCCGATGTTGGAGGACTTGGAAGCCTGACCGCCTGTGTTGGAGTAAACCTCGGTATCGAATACCATGATGTTTACATCTTCACCGGAAGCGATTACATGGTCCAGACCGCCGAAACCGATGTCGTATGCCCAACCGTCACCACCGAAGATCCATACGGATTTCTTGGCGAGGTATTCTTTGTCTTTCAGAACTTCCTGGCAGTACGGGCAATCCGGATCGGATTCCAGAACTTTAACCAGTTTTTCTGTGGCAACTTTGTTAGCTTTGCCGTCGTTGTATGTTGCAAAGTACTCGTCGATAGCTTCTGCTTTTGCTTCGTTCTTTGTAACTTCTCTGAGCTCTTTCAGTTTAGCTGCCAGTCTTTCTCTGATAGCTTTCTGGCCCATGTAGATACCCAGACCGAACTCTGCGTTGTCTTCGAACAAGCTGTTTGCCCAAGCCGGACCATGTCCGTCTTTGTTTGTGGTGTAAGGTGTGGCAGGTGCACTACCGCCCCAGATTGAAGAACAACCTGTTGCGTTGGCAATGTACATTCTGTCACCGAACAGCTGTGTGATCAGTTTTGCATAAGCTGTTTCAACACAACCTGCACAAGCGCCGGAGAACTCAAGCAGCGGCTGTTTGAACTGGCTGCCTTTTACGCTGTTTTCGTTGAAGGGCAGTTCTTTTACGCTTACTTTTTCAACTGCATAGTTGAAAGCATCCTGCTGATCCAGCTGAGATTCCTGGCCAACCATAACCAGAGCTTTTTCTTTTGCGGGACATACGCCTACGCAAACGCCGCAGCCCATGCAGTCCAGCGGGCTGATAACCATAGCAAATGTCAGCTCTTCGCAGTCTTTGCCGATCATCTTCGGAGCTTTCTTCAATGATGCCGGAGCAGCTTCTACTTCTTCCTTGTTCAGAGCGAACGGACGGATAGCAGCATGCGGACATACATATGAACACTGGTTACACTGGATACAGTTTTCCGGAATCCACTGGGGAACGTCAACTGCAACACCGCGTTTTTCAAATGCGGACAAACCAAGCGGGAATGTACCGTCTTCTGCACCAACAAATGTGGAAACAGGCAGGCTGTCACCGTTGTTCAGAGAGATGGGTTCAACGATAGCTTCGTTGAAGTGTTTCTGAACTTCGCTTGTGTAGTTCAGTTCAGGTTTAGCTTTCGGAGCATCTTCAGCAGTTGCCCAGGAAGCAGGAACATCAATCTTAACCAGGCTGTCTTTGCCCAGGTCGATAGCTTTGTAGTTCAGCTCAACAATGTCCTGACCCTTCTTGGAGTAGGATTTGTAAGCAGCTTTCTTCATGTAGTCAACAGCTTCGTCAACAGGCAGGATTTTTGCCAGTGCAAAGAAAGCGGACTGCAGGATTGTGTTTGTTCTCTTGCCCATGCCGATTTCTTTGGCGATGTCGATAGCGTTGATTGTGTAAACCTGAATGTTGTTTGCAGCGATGTATCTCTTTGCAACTGCAGGCAGGTGGTGATCCAGTTCTTCAGGAGTCCACTGGCAGTTGATCAGGAATGTTCCGCCCGGTTTAACATCTCTTACCATGGCAAAGCCTTTGATGATGTAAGAGGGGTTATGGCAAGCAACAAAGTCAGCTTTGTTGATGTAGTATGTGGATTTGATCGGTGTATCTCCGAAACGCAGGTGGGAAATTGTTACACCGCCTGTTTTCTTGGAGTCGTACTGGAAGTAAGCCTGTACATATTTGTCTGTGTGGTCACCGATGATCTTGATGGAGTTTTTGTTGGCACCAACTGTACCGTCGCCGCCCAGACCCCAGAATTTGCAGGAAACAATAGATTTGTTTGCTGTTGCGGGAACTTCTTCCGGCAGAGGCAGGGACAGGTTGGTAACGTCATCTTCGATACCTACTGTAAAGTTAGCTTTGGGTTTGTCCAGAGCCAGGTTGTTGTATACTGCAAAGATGCAAGCAGGTGTTGTGTCTTTTGAACCCAGACCGTAACGGCCGCCAACAACTGTTCTGCCTTCCATTTTGCCTTCAACAGCCAGAGCTGTAACAACATCCAGATACAGAGGTTCACCCAGAGAACCGGGTTCTTTTGTTCTGTCCAGAACAGCAATTTTCTTAGCTGTTTCAGGGATAGCAGCAATCAGGTGTTTTGCAGAGAAAGGACGGTAAAGTCTTACTTTTACCAGACCAACTTTTTCGCCCTGTTCCAGCATGTAGTCGATAACTTCTTCTGCTGTATCACATACAGAGCCCATAGCTATGATAACTCTTTCAGCATCCGGAGCACCATAGTAGTTGAACAGTTTGTAGTCTGTGCCGATTTTGGCATTAACTTTGTTCATGTATTCTTCAACAACAGCCGGGAATGCTTCATAGAAGGGGTTGGCAGCTTCTTTTGCCTGGAAGAAGATGTCGCCGTTCTGAGCTGTACCTCTCAAAACAGGTCTTTCAGGGTTCAGAGCGCGTTTGCGGAATGCGTCAACTGCATCCCAGTCAACCATATCTGCCAGGTCTTCGTTTTCCCAAACTTCGATTTTCTGAATTTCATGAGAAGTTCTGAAACCGTCGAAGAAGTTGAGAACCGGAACACGGCCTTTGATTGTTGCCAGGTGAGCAACAGCTGTCAGGTCCATAACCTCCTGTGGGTTGGATTCTGCCAACATAGCAAAACCTGTCTGACGGCAAGCATATACGTCAGAGTGGTCACCGAAGATGTTCAGAGCGTGTGCAGCAACTGTACGAGCGGATACATCAAATACGCAGGGCAGCAGCTCACCGGCAATTTTGTACATGTTCGGGATCATCAGAAGCAGACCCTGAGATGCTGTAAATGTTGTTGTCAGAGCACCAGCCTGCAAAGCGCCGTGTACTGTACCTGCCGCGCCAGCTTCAGACTGCATTTCTACAACCTTTACTTCTGTGCCAAACAGGTTCTTTCTGCCGGCAACAGCCCACTGGTCAGTAGAGTCAGCCATAGGGCTGGACGGTGTGATAGGATAGATACCGGCAAATTCACTGAACGCATAACTTGCGTGAGCGGCAGCGGTATTACCATCCATGGAAATTCTTTTTCTAGCCATTGGATTTGTCCTCCTTATATTAAGGCGCAAAAACGCCTTTTTTACAGTTATCATTTTATCACTTATCCAATAAGATGTAAAGAATATCACGCTTTTTTTAAGCCAAAAAGAAAAATTTCGTCATATTTAATATTTTTTTACCATAAAGGCAGCCCGCCTATGCCAAATGTTTAACATATTGCCGCCCGAAGCCGGTGCCATAAGGCAGAAACAGTGCAAAAAGCCGCCCCGGTATCAAACCTTTCACAATGCCCGGCATAACCGCACCGGCGGAGGCCGCCACCGCAAAAACCGCAGCGTGCACAGCCAATGCTCTAAAAGCCGCTTTATGTATATCCATCCTGTCAGATGCATGTGCATAGCTCGTAGCAGTCATCACTTATTATACAGTTTTCGTGCATTCTTATTTATGGCATTATGTCTTATCATCATGATTTTGCTTTGAGTAAATTGGCCAGAAAATTGCATCCCACACCTTTTGTAAATAATATATTTTCATTATAAACTATTATATATAAAATTGAGCTCAGCAACAAGAAACGCATATTCATATAACGTATACAACCTATCTTTCGATTTGACAACTAAAATCGATAATGCTAATATATGATATATAAATCTATTTACTATAAAGGAGAAAAATTTTTATGGACCCCGATGGGACTATTTACTATTTGATCAATCTTACAATCAGCTTTATTTTGTGCCTGTATTCCGGCGCAAAACTGAAAATGGAACAGGACGAGGATTTTCCGCTGGGTGTTCCCCCCAGCCAGGTAAGCGCCGTTATGCTGATGCTGGCTAATATCTGGGTGATGACAACTTATGTTCTGCCCACATTCAAATTCCCGTTGAATGTTGTACTGGCGGTAGTTTTTGCCATTGTAGCAACCTTCCTGCCATATTGTGTGGGACTGGCTGTAAGTGAGGACCTGACGTTCATCACTAAACTTCTCTCTCCCCTTATCACCGTGCTCAACAGCACCCTGGCACTGATAGTGATGCTGCCGGTACATATAATTTTTGGTCTGTTCAAGCTGAATGCTGAGGATGAGGTAACCGCACAGGATGTTATGGATCTGGTGGAAGACGCCCATGAAGATGTTATAGATGACGACCAGAAGGAGATGATAGAAAACATCTTTGAGCTGGACGACATGACAGCCGGCGACATAATGACTCACCGCACAGATGTGTTTGCTTTCAACGGAAAGGACAAATGCGCAGATATTGTGGAGCAGGCTGTGGAAAGCGGATTTTCCAGAATTCCGGTGTACGACGGCACCATAGATACCATAGCCGGCATATTGTACACCAAAGACCTGCTGACTGTGGTCGGCGATGATGAAAAGCTGGCACAGCCGGTAAAAACCTATGTGCGTAAAGCAATGTTTGTGCCTGAAGCCTGCGCCGCCAGAGAATTGCTGGTGCAGTTCAAGCTGACAAGAAACCAGATGGCTGTTGTTGTGGATGAATACGGCGGAACCAGCGGTATCATCACCATGGAGGATATACTGGAAGAAATTGTAGGCAATATTCAGGACGAATATGACGACGAAGAAGAAATGTATACCCGCTGCGAAGACGGATCCTACATTTGCAATGCGTCAATGGAGCTGGAAGACCTGCTGGAGCTGTTTGACATTGAGCCGGAGGAAGACGAGCTGGAAGAGGAAGACTTTGACAGCATCGGAGGACTGATTATAGACCGTCTGGGAAGGATTCCCAACTTCGAAGAGGCCGCCAGCGTTGAATACAAAGGGTTGGTTTTCACCGTTACCGAGGTGGCAGACAGAAGGATACTGAAAGTAAAGGTAGAAAGAAAATATCCCATTGCATAAATCAAAAGCGGAGTAAACACTCCGCTTTTTCTTTTTATTTCACATTTATTTTTAATTTTGATGTTATTATGAGGCCAAGCAATCAACAATATAATATATTTACTTTTCACAGGTGAACAATATGAAACTTTTACAGGAATTCAAAAGCGCTTTTTCAATCTCCGGCATAGTCACATTTTTTGTGGGGCTGCTGCTTCTTATATATCCGGGATTCACAAACCGGGCGTTGTGCTACACACTCAGCGCGGTGCTGATTGTCAGAGGTGTGTCCGGCCTGATTGCCAGGTACAGGCAGACCGGCTATCCGCCCATGCCTTATGAAATAATTTGGAACATTGCAACCATCGCCCTGGGCGCCTTTGTGGCCATCAGAAGCGATGTGATAATATCCATCATCCCCTTTTTCTTCGGTCTGTTTCTGCTGGTCAGCGGTATATCATCACTGCAAAAAGCATCTGTGCTGAAACAGATGGGCTATACCGGACGGAAAAACGGCACCGTAATGGCAGTGTTAAAACTGATACTGTCAGCATTGATTATATTCAACCCTTTCAGCACAGCCATTGCCCTGACAAGGTTCATAGGCCTGTGCCTGATATATGACGGTGCCAGCAGCCTGGCAACAGTATTCCGGCTGGCCAAAGCAAAAATCGCCGCTGACAAGGCAGAGGAAGAACTGCGCGATATGAATCTGCGTAAAGAAAAAAACACAGGTGACATCCCGGTGGTAGACGCCGAATTTGTGGATGTGGTGCAG
>CASFSP010000115.1 GCA_949297385.1 uncultured Oscillospiraceae bacterium | reverse complement strand
CGGTAGTATATGTTTATTCTCTGCACCCACACGCCGTTTTGCTTTTGGGCGTCAAATACCTCGATTTTATCTATCAGTTCATTCAGCATTCGGGCGGACAGTTTTGTAACCCTGGTATACTTTCTCACCGACGCTATAAAATTATCCACTGCGCTTTCGTTTTCAGTCCTGCTTAGCTGGGCCTCGGCTGTCTTTATCTTTTCTGCCAGTTCCGCTTTTTCCTGTTCGTATACAGACGAAAGGGTGCGCAGGCTGTCGTCGCTGATTTTCCCTGCGGCGTTGTCTTCATATACTTTGCGGCTGAGCATATCCAGCTCTTTTTTCCTTTTGGCCAGCCGGTCCAGCTCCTGTCTGCGCTCTGTCTTTTCAGCGTATGCCTTTTGCCGCAGGCGTTTTTTCATATATACGGCAAAGTCAGCCTCCCTTTCTTCAAGGCACCTCATAAGCTCTCTGAGCTCTGCCATCACAACCTGTTCCAAGAAATCCCTGCGTATATGATGTGTGGTGGGACAGCCGCGGCCTGAATTGTTGTTTGAGCAGCTGTGATACACCATATCCGGATTGCTTTGGACGCAGTGCATATTGAGATTTCCACCGCAGTCGCCGCACACCAGCAGACCTGCAAATATGTTTTTCCTGCCGGACAGCGAAGCTCGTTTTTTGGATTTGGACATTATCTGCTGTACCGTTTCAAACTTTGTACGGTCTATTATCCGCCGGTGAACACCTTTGAATATCTTGATATTTTCGGGGCTGTTCCTGTATCTCTTTTTGTTTTTTGGGGTCTTGGAGTAGGTCTTGTGGTTCACCACATCACCCACATATTCCTGCCTTCTGAGTATCGTGTTGACCACCGAGGCATGCCAGCGGCCAGGAGGCTCTGCCGTCCTGCCGGGACAGCGACGTACTGACTGCCGCCGGTAGGCTGTGGGCGTGGGGATGCCTTGTTCTGGAAGGAGCTTAGCTATCTCGTAAGTCCCATAACCGCTGAGGTACATTTCAAATATACTTCTGACCACCTTTGCGGCGTCTTCGTCTATGACCCAGAATTTTTTGTTTTCCGGATTTTTCATATACCCATAGGGAGGGCGACCCAGCGGTATGCCGCTGGCGCCTTTTATGGAATTGGTGAGTTTCAGCTTGCGCGATGTGGTGATCGCCAGCTGCTGATTGGTTACATTGATGTAGGCGTAGTGGTCAAAATTGCTGCCGCTGGCGCTGTCCACTCCGTCCATAAGGGATATGAACCTGACATCGTGTTCCGGGAAAAATTCTTCCTGCAACCTGCCGTTTTCAATGTAGTTTCTGCCGAGGCGAGACAGGTCCTTTACCAGCACTGCGCAGATTTTGCCCTTCTTTATGTCCTTTATCAGCTTTTGTATACCCGGCCTGTTGATATTAAGGCCTGAATATCCGTCGTCTGTATAATGTCTGAAATTGTAAAAGCCCAGCCTTTTGACTTCCTGCTCCAGGAATATTTTCTGGTTTATTATACTGTTGCTTTCGCTGGTTGTCCCGTCATCGCGGGACAGCCTTTCGTACAGCGCAGCCAGCTTTGCCTTGCCGCCCTCAGCGTGTTTCACCCTTCGTCACCTCCCTCTGTTTTAAGCAGATTGTCCAGACAATCCGCCAGTCTTTTTTCTTCGCTGTTTGAAAAGAACCTGCGCACCACAAATATGCGCCCTTCCACAATATGACAGGCCACATCGGTATACGGGTCATTTACATACCTGTTGTCCAGCGTGCTGTCTACAAACAGCCTGAAACACTGCCGGTCCAGCTCCTCATCATTTTTTCCTGCCAATTTATCACCTCACCGCCTGATACAGATTATGAGCTAATTCTATCTGTTTTTCGGTGCAGGTCAAGGCAGATACTATGCTTTCACAGGCTCTCTGTGAGCCTCAAATCGCAGCTGGTTTATCAGTGCCAGCTGATAGTCTGTGAGGGAAAAATTCCGTTTCAGCCTGTAAAATTCGCTGCGGTCTTCTGTGTGCACCATTCGGTGAATTTTATCGTTGAGCAGTATCAGGTTTTCCGCCTCGTCGGTGCCGCCGTAATGCTGGGGCAGGCGGTGGTGCAGCTGGCGGCATCCGGTTTTCAGATACTGCCCTGTGACATAACAACATTTGTCCTGGACATAATATGCAGCCATTCGGCAGCAGTCATTGTCGGTATAGTTTTTTTCCATGCTTTTATTGAAAAAGTACTTGTCAAAATTTAGTTTCATATTTATCCCCCTGCAAAATGTAATCCGAATAACTTACAAAGGCCTCGTCATAGGACACAACCATCTCTTCCACTGCGTAAAAATCGTAATAATACAAACTGTCGCAGATATATCCGTCCTTGCTGACCATAATCATTGCGGCAAAATCGTATTTTTTGTGGCGGAGCAGAAACTGCTCGCTTCCTGTCTGCCTTATGGAATACCTTTTGTTGAATTCTCCTCGTAGCTGCGGAAGAACTGCATAACAGTTAAAGGAAACAAAATTCTTTGTGATAAATTCCTGTTCTGCCTGATGACAAAGATACATCCTGGCACAGGCATCCACATTTCGCCTGATGTTGTTGTATATCTCTCTGTTTTCGTTGAAAAGTATCTGCATACTTTTCATGGTTTCGCTGTCTTTTGTAATTGTAATTTCCAGCATTGTAATTCTCCTTTCCCACCGGTTAAATATTGCCGGCTGTTGTTTGATGATTTAATTATAGCATATTGGTACCAATATATAAAGAGCAATTTGATATAAAAAGTCTACGAACTTTGGTATGGATTTTTGTGCAAAACATATATTGGTACCATTTTTGCGGCATGTTATAATGATTTTGAAGGAAAATCTTATGAAAGGGTGGTTTGGATGCCGTACACCAAAGCAGGGGGTGCGGCTG
This sequence comes from uncultured Oscillospiraceae bacterium, assembly GCA_949297385.1. Classification (GTDB taxonomy): domain Bacteria; phylum Bacillota; class Clostridia; order Oscillospirales; family Ruminococcaceae; genus RGIG3102. The sequence continues at coordinate 3,227 of CASFSP010000115.1, read as the reverse complement.
TGACCAGGTATTCCAAAAAGGCCTATGACGACATCAGGGTAAGGGTCAAAAAAGGGCAGAAGGAACTGGTACGGCAGCGCGCCTGTCAGCTGGACAAAAGTATTAACGGCTACATCTGGGACCTTATTGAAAAGGACCTGGAAGAAGCCGGGATAAAAACCAAAGATTAGTACATAAAAGCGCCGGCGGGAGATAATCTCCCGCCGGTTTGCTTTTTGTGCAGTTACGAACCTTGTCAAAGGGTTGTAAACCCTTTATTTTACTGCAAATTTTCATTTTCCAAGGCTATTTACGAACTATATACCCAGCTTGTTTAATGTCTGCAATCCAAGCAAACCTTTTAGGTTCGTAACCTTGGATAAAGCCCTTTGTAAAAACCTTAAAATTCCTTTATTATTCAAGGAAAATTCCATTTTAAAAACATGGAAAATCAAGGTTCGTAACTTACTTTCAGGCTAACAGGTAGTTTGATACCGTTACATCGCATCGCCAATGGGACAGATGAAATACGCTCACCGCCATAACCGCTGTTCGGTTGTAAACAACAGGCCTGTTTTTCTCCTGCGCAAGCTGTCTTGTGTCCTTTCGAAGTTTGTAAACGCCGCTGATTTCCTTTTCAAAGGCAGCCAACAGCCGGTTTTTCCTTGCCGGTGGGGCATTCAGATACTTTATGTTGTAAGCGGTGAATCTGTCGATCATCTGCTGTTTAAGCCTGCCTGTGCCTTCCTTTGTCCTGCATATATCCGCATAATAATCATAGGCCCTGCGAGCCTGGGCGGAGCGCATCGAGTGCAAATCTATCTTGTTTTTCATCTCCCGGGATGTAAAAACAAGGTTATCACTGCCGTCAAAATATCCGCTGACAAATTGTATATCCTGCGGCAGTATTCTTTGCAACTGATATTTACCGCCTTTGCCCCTGGTAACCTCAACACACAGACAGCCGCTTTCGTCTGTGACCAGGTTTTTGCCGGTAAGTTTTTTCAGTTCTGTGCGTCGTATTCCTACCCTGCGCTGAAATTCCGTCAGCCTGCTGTATTTTTCCTGTGTCCGTTCTCTTTTTCCCTGGCTGTTTCCGATGCCGCGGCTTTTGGTTATCCTGCTTGCAGAGCGGAACGGTTTGTTTATCTCTGCCATATTGATGTCAAAAAATGCGTAGGGCAGGGAAATGTAGGTGTGTATTGTATCAGCGGACAAGCCGCTTTCCAACAGGCTGTCGGCATACTGCTGGATTATTTCTTTCGGCGTCTTTCGCACCTGATTGGCTGTATAGCCGCTGTCTTTCACAAAACGGCAGAACTTTTCCGCCCGTTTTTTGTAGCCCTTTTTCGTGGGTCTGTTTTTGTAGTTTTGATTTATGAACTGTCGCATTTCATAGGGCAGTCCTCTTGTATGTGATATGGCAAATTCCTCCTTTTTAATATCCCGGCCTTATGGCGGCCAACCCCTGCATAAAAGCGGTTCAAAACGCACAGGTTCTTTTGCGTGGAAACAAGTCAGTTTCCTCGGGGAACCAGCCACAACTCCACCCGGGCTTTTCAGGCCTTGTGCATGGGTGGAATTGCTGAAAAAATCTTCTTCGCCTCTGCGGGCATCTTGTAATATTCCGGCGGGTTTTCTCCTTATTTCAGGACAAAACAAAAGTCTTCGCAGGTTATTTTCTTGTTTCTGACAGAAAATAGCCGCGAAGACCTGCCTCTTGCCGGCAGCGCACCTTGTTTTCCAGGTTTATACCGGGTCCGGAAGGTGGTGGCGGAGTGTGCAAAAATGTGGCTGATGAAACCATTTACTTTTCGCACTGTCCGCCGCTGCCGTGTTTTCGGATTTTCTCAATTTGCCGCATAGCGGCATTCCTTAGCTTTACATTTATTATTCTATTTGTTTTTCGGACGGATGCAAGGGGGGGAGATATTTGGAGTAAAAGTATTTAATAAAGACCGTCTTTAACCGGATGTTATACCAGTATGAAGACGGCCATATTAACTATATTACCTATGCTCTTTTCACTTTTGTGCTACTATTAATTATTCAGACTTTTATCCTCCATTTCCAGTGGTTCTATGTTGTGAAGTCTTTTACAATTTTTGTATATATTAAAACAATCATTAGATGTGTATGTTAATAGTTTTATGACCGCAACTCCAAAATACAAACACACACCTGAGCCACTATCCACTTCTTCAAATATACCGTGGGCAATATTATTTCTGATATTTGCTCCAGTCCTTTCATTAAGCAATCCTCTGAATACAAACAGAATATCATTATCATAACATTCTAACATTTCTGGTAGAGTGAATATAGAGCTTAAAACTTTCTCATTTGATATCCCATCCTTTCCCAATGTAACTGTAATTGCTCCTACTTCTTTTGCGATATTTCTAAATAAATTTTCCATTTGAGGCGCAAGTATATGAAGCGACTCATAAAAATCACCTCTCAAGAACATATATATTCCGCTTTGAAATATGCTTTCTCTTCCTTTTGGAATTATAGGATTGTTATCAACAAGAAAACCAAGCATAGATTTATCAAATGTAAAACTTTCCCTTATATAAGAAAGAAGCACCTCAAAAATTATTTTACCTCTAAGACTTTGTTCTTCCGATAAATATCTAAACATATGCCGGTTTAATAAATTTTTATCTTTATACGGATTTTGTAAATCTAACGCCGGCAAATAAGCGATTGTTTGCCCAAACTCATTTATAACTTTCCTGCTAAATAAACTGCTGAATGAAAAATTTTTACTATTTTCTATTACCTTTTTCTCAATATCCTCACAGCTTTCAAATCTCAACATTTGTGTAAGCCTTATTATACTCTCTTCAAAATTCAAGCCATTCATATTCTTCTCTATAAATTTTTTTATATTGATGCCTTTTATTTCTGTTGAAATTGAAACCATTGTTTTGGGGATTTCTTTTTGTATTTCCAAAAGCTTTCTATGTGTTTTATCTGCCAAGTCTTTCTCTCCGTTCTCACGATATATATTTATCGCTTTACGAAGAAGGTCATTCGCCAGCAACACTCCTCTTATATTTTCTTTAATTGCATTTTCCGAATATTGAACAAAATATTCCGCCAAAGCGATGTTGTTATCTTTTATTTCCTCTGGCTTTTTTAGGATATGCAGGCATTTAGTTTTCAATTTGTAGGCCTTTTCAACTTTTGTAAAATTAATATACTCTTCTTTTATGATATTATCCAGCACTTTTAAACAACAT
>CASFSP010000114.1 GCA_949297385.1 uncultured Oscillospiraceae bacterium | reverse complement strand
TCAGATAAAAAAAACAAACAATATACACAATATCAATTTTCAGGGGATTGTGTATGAATAATTTTTTCCAGGGGCGGTATTTCAAATGCCAGGCCGAAAACCACAGCTGTGCATTTATACCGGCAGTTCACCGGGAAGGCGGCATATCTTCCGCCAGTTTACAGATTATAACCGATGATAAAGCATGGAACATACCAATGGAGTACCAGCGTTTTCTGCCCTCTGCCAACGGCGCAGAAGCACTGATGGGCAAAAGCTATTTCGGCATAAAAGGCATACGGCTGTCTGTCAATACACGGGAGGTGTACGCCAGGGGCAAACTTTATTTTACTGGTCTGTCACCGATAAAATACGATATCATGGGCCCATTTAAATTTTTTCCGCTTATGGAATGCAGGCACAGCGTGATAAGCATGCGCCATGCTGTAAACGGTAAAATAACAATAAACGGGAAAGATTATATATTCAAAAATGGTCTCGGATATATCGAGGCCGACAGAGGAACTTCTTTCCCCCGCAGGTATGCCTGGACACAATGTTTTTTCCCGGGTGGTTCCATAATGATCAGTGTTGCCGATGTGCCCCTGGGACCTGTGAGCATAACAGGTGTAATAGCTGTTATACAATCCGGAAAGCTGGAAAAGCGCATAGCCACATACCTTGGGGCAAAAGCGGTAAAAATATCCGATGGAGAAATTGTAATCAGACAGTCAGACAAAACTCTGACAGCCAGGCTTATAAATAAAAACGCCCATGGGCTGCGCGCTCCTGTAAAAGGAAAAATGAGCCGTATTATTAAAGAAAGCATAAATGCAACAGTGTTTTACCGCTACGAAAAAGCCGGCAAAACCATATTGCAGTTTGCCAGCCCCAGAGCTTCTTTTGAATATGAGTATTAAAAATAAAAACTCCCTTGCGGGAGTTTTTATTTTATTCAACCGATTTCAACGATTCAACCATCTGTATGTTTTTAAGTTTCTTGGACATAGCCTGATTTACAATCACCGCAAACACAACGGTCAGTAAGAAAGAAATCACAAAGCTGACAGGTTCTATATTGCGGCCGAACATTATGTCGTCCAGTTCTACAACAACCATTATCAACAGGTGCAGGCCTTTGCCCAGGACAAGTCCCACCAGACCGCCGATTATAGTCAGGAATATATTTTCGTAATAAATATATTTCTTGACTTCACTGGGATAAAATCCCAAAACTTTCAGCGTAGCTATTTCCTTCTGTCTTTCGGATATATTTACATTTGTCAGATTGTAAAGCACTACAAAAGCCAGTGCGCCGGCAGACAATATCAGCACCAGGACTATATAATTAAGGCTGTTTATCATGCCTTCAAAGCTGGTGATAAAACTGCTGTAAAAACTTACAGAGCTGATGTCCTCATTTCCGTTAAGGTACTGGCTGACTGTTTCGCTGTTGGAACCATCATCCAGTTTCAGCAAAAATGTGTTTGGCTTGGCCCTGAGGCCGAAAACATTGGAATAGTATGTTCCGGTCATATATATATAATGATTTACATAGTTTTCCACTATGCCGGAAATTTTTACTTTTGCGGTGAAATTGTCGCTGTTTGTAACAGAAATTTCATCGCCGATATTTATATCATAATCATTGGCGATCTTTTCGCTGATAACCGCGCCGCTGCTGTCCAGCGTAACGGGCTCGTGACCTTTTCTGGTTCTCAGGTCCACAAAATCCCGGAACCGGGATGTATCCTGTGTCACCATCAGGGTTACACTCTTTCCGTCTGCATCCGGAAGGGTTGCGCTGGTAAGGGAAACGCTCATATATTCGTTTACATGGTCATTAGAACCGATATAATTTTCCAGTAAAATTGTCTCATCTTCTGACAAGCCGGCATCATAGGAAGCTGTTCCGTCATATTTTGTCACCTGACTAAACTGTATATTTACCAGATCAGATATGGAGTCTTTGATACCAAAACCTGCTATAAGCAAGCTGGTACAGCCTGCGATGCCTATTATTGTCATACTCATGCGCTTTTTGTATCTGAAAATATTTCTGAATGTAACTTTTAATGTAAATGACAATCTTTTCCATATAAAGGTTATCTTTTCCAGAAGAATTTTCTTACCCATTTTAGGCGCTTTGGGACGCATAAGGGTGCTGGGTGTTGCCAGCAGCTCTTTATAGCAAGCCCGTATTGTGGCACCGGCTGTGATTGCCACTGACAGAACAACCGAAATTATCATCAGCGGTATTTGCAGTTCATACTTTATTCCGGGCACGATATACATAAGTTTCCACGCGGTGTATATTATATACGGGAACCGCAGTATTCCGCCCACAAGCCCCAGGATACTTCCCGCAAGGCTGGCCAGCACAGCGTATATAATGTATTTTGACATTATCATACCTGTACTGTATCCCAAAGCCTTCAATGTGCCTATCTGCTGGCGCTGTTCGTCAACCAGCCTTGTCATTGTAGTGAGGCACACTAATGCGGCCACCAGGAAAAAGAATACCGGAAATACCACTGCTATATTTTCCATCCTGTCGCAGGCTCCGCCATAGTCCACATAGCTGTAATGACTGTTGCGGTCCAGCACATACCACTGGGCATTTTCTATCAGCTGAATTTCATTCTGGGCTTTTAATATTTCTTCATAGCCGTCATCCAGCTTTTTCTGACCGTCAGCCTTTTCTTTTTCAAAAGTCCGCTGACCCTCGGCCAGTTCTGCTTCTGCTTTTACTATTTCTGCCCTGCCCTTTGCTATCTGCCGCTTTCCGTCCGCCTCAATTTTGGCAAGGTTATCACTTTGCTTTTTCAACTCAGCTTTTGCCTCGTTAAGCTGTGATTCCATCTGTTTTAAGGAGGACTCCCGCACGCTTAAAGACCGGTTTATGGCGTCATATTCCAGCTGTAAGCGCTGTATCTCATCTTCCAGCCGGCTTATCCGTGTCATCTCTTCGCTGGCATATATTTCATCCAGCTGGCGGTTAATGCTGTCTATTGTTTCATTTCTTTGCCGCACTTCTTCTTTCAGCTGCCGATTTTCAAGCACCAGCTGTTCTTTTTCCCGTACCAGCTGCCGATATTCCGGAGAAGTGGCGTCCATGTCTGCAAGCTTCAGATCTATTTCAGATATTCTGTTTTCATTTTCAGAAATTCGGGTTTCCGCCCGCCGCACGGCCTCTTCTTCCGTTTTAATATCCCGATTAAACTGATCTATCAATTTATACAGATGCGAGGCTGCGGCTTTTTTCTCATCCAGATCATTTTGCTTTTGGTCTATATTCTGCTTTATTTCATCTCGCTCTTTTATCGCTTCGCCGTTTGTTGTCTGAAACTGTTCGTTCAGGTCGTCGTACTGTTTTTGCAGATCGTCAACTATCTTGCTGTATGTTTCCAGCTGTGTTTTTCCGGATTGTATCTGCCCTTGCAAAACCAGCTCGCTACTGTCCAGCTTGGCTTTTCCCAGCAGTATTTCCTTTTCAGCCTCGTCCAGCTGTTTCTGACCCTTTTCTATCTCTTCATCAAAGGTCTTTTTGCCGTCTTCATACTCCTGTACTGCCTTGTCCAGCTCCTCATTGGCACTGTCAATGATTTCATCGCCGCGTATCTCGCTTCTCACATAGCCCAAGTCTTCCACAGCATTTTTTACCGGAGCAATATAGTCAAAGTACTCATCTTTATAGCTGTTATACTCTGTGGCGCCTTCTATTGTGACAAAAGCTTCGGTGTACACATCCATGTTGAAGTTATCTTCATCTATATACATATAGTAGTTGCACACACCGCCTCCGATATCGCTGGCGCCTTTTTCATAGGACAGATAATACGGCGTCTGTACCAGTCCGACAACTGTATAGGTGTCATTCACCAAATATTCGCCTGTTTCTTCGTCCGGCAGGCTGAGGGTGATTTTCTGGTTCAGCTCCACACTTTTCTGCATGTCAGAAACATTTTCAAACAATATTTCGTTTTCATTTTCCGGCAGTCGGCCTTCCACAAGGTTAAACTTGTTTATGTAATCGCCGTCTTTGAGCTGTTGTGAATTATAAGACGAAACTTTTATCACATAAGATTCACCGTTTATATTCCCGATAAAATCTTTTGTATAAGCGCCGTAAACCTGTTTTACGCCGTCTATTTCAGACAGCCGATCCATATCGTCCTGTGTAAGGCCGAAATTGCTGAGAATTCGCAGGTCCATCAGGTTGTAATCGTCATAATACCGGTCAACGCTGTATCTCATAATAGGCGCGCTGGCCCAGACACCGGCAAAAAAGCCGACGCCTATAAGAACGATAGCCAGAATGGAAAAAAATCTGCCTTTGGTTTTCTTTATTTCTCTGAATGTGTCTTTTAAAATGCTGTTCATACTACCACTCTATCAAATCTACTGACATCGGATTTTCATTTTCTTCCACTGACTCTATCAGGCCGCTTTTTACCCTGATCACCTTATCCCCCATGGGGCACAAGGCCAGATTATGGGTGATAACAACAACCGTCATCTGATATTTGCGGCAGGTGTCCTGAAGCAGTTTCAAGATAGCTTTACCTGTTTTATAGTCCAGTGCACCGGTAGGCTCGTCACATAAAAGCAGTTTTGGATTTTTTGCCAGCGCCCTGGCTATGGCTACACGCTGCTGTTCACCGCCGGAAAGCTGTGACGGGAAGTTGTTTTTCCTGTCACGCAGGCCCACTGCATCTATGGTTTCATCAATATCCAGCGCATTTTTACATATCTGTGTTGCCAGTTCCACATTTTCCTTGGCTGTGAGGTTTTGTACCAGGTTATAAAACTGAAAAACAAAGCCCACATCGTATCTGCGGTAGTCGCACAGCTCTTTTTCATTCATTTGGTCAACTCTTTTGCCGTCCACCTCTATTACTCCGGAAGTGGGAAAATCCATTCCGCCCAGAATATTCAGGATAGTACTTTTTCCGGCGCCGCTGGCACCGGCTATAATCACAAATTCCCCTTTTTCTATTTCAAAATTCACACCGCCCAGGGCACTGATTTCAACTTCGCCCATTTGGTATATTTTCTTTACATCTTTAAATTCTATAAAACTCATCACTATCACCTGCTCAAAGATCGTTAATATAATAATAAACAACTGTTCATTATAAGTCAATAATATAAAAATAAATTTTATAACTGTTTCACATTTTAATCAAAAGCCGGTTACCGATTGCAATCTCCCGGGCTTTTTTCAATACAAAAAGCCGAAAGAGTTATCTTCCGGCTTGTACTTCAATTATTTCTTTTCAGATGTTTTTCGCAGAATTTCATAAGGTTATACAGTATGAAAACATCTATGGGAATAAGAATGACATTTTTAATTATTCTTGTGGCAACCATAAATTTATAGGCGTTTCCGTACATAATGGAAAGCCACAACGGGGTTAAAGTAAGGTTGATGCCAAAGGTAACTATCAGTCTGACAGCAATAACCCTGGGCAATGTGATTTTCTTTTTATAGAAGAAAAGTCCATAAAGAAGGCCCACCAGCATTTCATTTATGGTAAATCCGATAAAAAAGCCGTCAACAGGTTTCAGCATATACTTCACTATATCGGCTACGCCCCCGGCCACACAGGCCAGCAGCGGCCCATACATAAACCCGTTTACTGCGTGAGTAAGCGAGGTAAAGCTGATACGCAAAAACTGATTTATGACTATGGTGAACAAATCCAGCACCGGACTGAGCGCGCACATAAGGGCAGCTCCGGTAACAGACTTCAATGTTCGCAGCTCTTTGGCCGCACTCCTCCAATACTCTTTCATAACAATCTCCTTTAAATAAGCACTTCAAGAACATCCGCAAGGCTTTTGCATATATGGTCACAATATTCGCCGCTGTAATCCGGATGTCTGTCGTTTACCAATATGGTCTCAAACCCGCACTGCTTTGCGCCCATCATATCGTCTTCCGGATTATCCCCTATCATTATACACCTTTCAGGATTTCCTGCAAGGTTTCTGGCATAATCAAAAATTTCCCTGCGCGGCTTGTCATAACCAACCACCGCCGACACTATGTAACCGTCAAAGTAATCTTTCAGACCCATCCGGCCGACCATGTCTTCCAGTTCCGGGAAATTGTTTGATAGCAGATAGTTTTTATACCCTCGGTTTTTCAGTTCTTTTAAAACCGCCAGCGCGTTATCATGCAGCCTGTGATTTTTGGGATCAACCACATAATTTCTTATCAAAGGTGCTATTTCCTCTGCCTGGCTGCGGTCAAGGCCGCTGGACATATACATTTTTATAAACTCTTCATTGCAGCTTTTCCACCAGCCGTCATCTTTTATCAGATGTCGTGTGTCCCTGTCCGGAAAAGTCCACCAAGGCAGGCATTTGCCTTTAAGATTTTCTATTATAGCCCGGTGCGGTATTTTCATATCCGGAAAGTGGCTGTCACAAAGAGCCAGTGCACTGTCAATCCATTGGTTATCCGGCTTTGTAAGCGTTCCGTGAAAATCCCAGAACAAAGCCGGCTTTTCACAAAGTATATTTTCCAGTTCTTCTCTTGTACACATCCTGCTCAGCACCTCCAACAATGCTTTTTTTGACAGCCTGTAAGGAATATTCAGCTTTTGGGCCAGTTTTCTGCGGTTATCCGCCGCATTCCGGGTGCCCGACAGACCCAGTTCATATAAATCATTGTATGTAAAGCTATATACATTTACATCATTTTTTTGAGCCGTTACACCAGCTTGGGCAAAGCAATCCAGTAATGTCTGTCTGTCTATACCCTCTACCCCCAGCAGTCCTTCTTTGGACGGGGCGCTTTTTCGGCTTTCCTTGCCTTTTACCGGCGGTATATATACATTAGTTATATCGCTTCCGCGGCAGACATTGCTCAGATAGTTTCTGATTTTAAAGCCGGCGGCATCCGAATCAGTTATCAATATTATTCCGTTTTTTTTGCCCAGGTCTTTCAGCAGGATTTTTTTCTCCTCGTCTGTAAAAACCGAAAATCCGTTTACCGGTATTATCAGTCCGTCTATTATGCTGTCCAGCTTTATGGCATCGTATTTTCCCTCAACCACCACAATCTGGCTGACTTTAATCTTTTCCATCATCTGTTCCCCTTTGCTATAATCTGGCAGACAAGGACATACAATATCTGTCTGTTGTCGGCAGATGTGGATTTCATGGCAATATCCGCCTGCAAAAGCAAAAGTATAATCCGGTCAAGGGCCTCCAGGGAAAAGCTTTGGGCGTTGCTCATGGCTTTCTGATACCTGTAAGGCTTGCCGCCTTTTTCAAAATCTTTATGCACCTGGCTGTAACTTATTCTTTTTGACCGCGCGGACTTGCAACGATGCATGTCCACCAATCCGGAGGTCAGCGCGCCCAGTATGGCCATCTCATCCGTCCTCAGGTCAAACAGGCTGTTCAGTTTTTCTATAGCTTTGGCCGCCTTTTTACGGCATATAAGGTCTATCATCTCAAAAACAGAAGCCTCAACAGTTTTGGCCCCTACTTTATTTACTATATCTGCTGTTATTTCCGTGTAGCCGCAGGCGGCACAGTATTTGTCCACCTCATTGACCAGAAGTCCCACATCGTTGCCCGTATTGTCAACAATCTGCGCTGCAAGTTCTTTGGAAAGGGCGGTTGACTGCTTTTTAGCATGGGATATTATCATATCCCGCAGATACTTTTCATCCACAAGTCCTACCTGGAAAAACAAGCCGGCTTTTTTGGCTGTTTCAAACAGTGTTTTATACTTCCGGGCGGCTATCTTTTTATCGTCCTCGTATGTCAGTGCCACCGCCAAGCGATTGGCGTTATCGGCCTGAATAAGCCGTGATAATTTCTTTATATCATCATCTGAAAAATCCGATATGTCCCCGTCGCCTATAATTATCAGTCTCTCTCCGAAAAAGCTTGGGGTTTGTAGCAGATCCCCCACCTCTGACCAGTCTATATTTTTCGGCTGGAATGAAGTAACGCTGTCATCATCTATGCCGTTTTTCCGACATATGTTTTTGATCACTTTGGTATTTTCGTCTCTGACAAAAGGATCTTTGGCCAGGATAAACCAAAGGTTTTTCAGTTCTTTATCAGTAATTTTATATCCCGTAGCCAAAGTTTTTCACATCCCTTACTATAAAATTCTTTCCGCTGCTGCGGTCTATTTTAATGGTCAAAGTATCATACAGTTCCACTGCGCCCAGGCTTTGTGCCTGCTCAGCCTGGCTTTTTAAAATCGGATAAAAATAGAATATCTTCCGGCTGTCAACTGTTTGTGGTGCGTCATTTCCGTAGAAGAAATAATCTGTATTTTCTCCGGAAAAGTCTGCTTTTTTATGACTGAAAGAAAATGTGGTACCGCACACATCAAAAACATATTTCATCGCGCCTTTTTCAACTCTTGCTTCCAGCGAAAAATCTTCAAAGTCATAATGACCGCTTTCGGTTACCGTAAAACTATCATTACATAGACTCAGGTCTGCCCGTTCAGGATCCTCCAAACAATATATCAAACCGTCAAATTCTGTAAGATTGTTTTCCGACAATATACTTTCCAGCTTATTTTGGTCAATATCCTGCGCGAGTATAAGGTAATTTTTGCTGCCGGAAATCACAAAGGCGGTCTCCCTGGAACTGTCAAAGGCTTTCACCGTTACAAAACGGTTGTCCGCATAATTATAGCACAAAAAGGAAACCAACGGAACAACCCGCAGTAAAATTATCTTTATTTTAGGATTTTTGATCTGAATACATACAAAACCAAAGGCAACAACCGTGCACGCTATAATAAATTTTGCCCTGCTTTCCCCAAGATTTATCATTGCAAAGCCGAAATTATCCTCTGCCACATGGCTTATATAAAGCAGGATATGTATGCACACCTTGTTGATAAAAACCAATGGAAAATTCAATACGGCACCAAGCACCGGAATATAGCAGATAATGGCTGTAAAAAATGATAAAATGCACACCGCCATTATAAACGGTGACCGTAGAAGGTTGAACACAGGGGCAAGCAATGTGGTATCCATTCCCAAAAGCGCCATCACCGGACTGGTGGCAACAACAGCGCCGGCGCTGACAACAAACCCTGTCAGCACCTTGTTAAAATTCTTTTCAGACGCAATTTGCGCAGCATACACCACACCAAAATAAGCGCTGTATGATAACAGCAGGCTGGCATTGACCGCCGAATATGGGTTTTGAAGCATCGATATCAACACTACGACGGCCAGCACAGTGAAACTGTCTGTTTCTACTACAAGACTGCGCCCCAAAAGGTAGACTATTATAAGTGTTCCGGCGCGGATCACAGAAGGAGTAAATCCGGCTATGCCCATAAAAACCAATACAAATATGGCTGCGGCAATATTTTTCAGTCTTTTGCTCACGGGCAGAAAATACATAAGCCGATTTATTGCCGCAACTATAAAACCTACATGCAGGCCGGATACCACCAGCGCATGGGACAGGCCGGCTGAACGAAATTTATCGTTTACATCATTACTCAAAAGACTTTTATCACCAAAGCCCATAGCGGCCGCAACAGGGGCAGTGTCTGTATCATAAAACCTTTTTATGTTTTGGGTCAAATCGCTTTTAATCTGATAAAACATTCCCCGGAAAGAAAATGGACTTTCTGACATCAGAGCAATACTGTCTGCATAAAAATATGCATCTATATCTTTTGAATAGTTGTACTGGTAATTTGAAGCCGGAGAAAAACCTTTGAATCTCCCCTCCATTATAACCGCATCACCTGGTGAAAGTATATCGTCTGTATACACATTTACATTAGCCGGCCCGACATCTGCACCATTAAATTCACTGACGGATATTGTGTAATAGGACGAAGCATAAGATGTATGGCTTTCTTTTACAATTCCGTATGCACTTCCGCTGCCCAGCTGCTCCAGCTCATATATTTTATCCCGGTGCCGGCCTTTATACGCATCAAAATACACTGTTGCCGCGACAACACCGCACAGAGAAATAATAAGTGCCAGTGTGTACTTATTTCTTGTAAGAAAGTGAAAAACCGCAAAAAAAGCAAACAAAGCCAAAGAGCCGTACAAAAGGCTCCTTGGCTTTGTTATAGCCGTATACATGCCGGCCAATATAGAAAAAGATAATACAAACAGCGGCCTGCTACATTTCATAATCAGCCGGGAGGCCAGGAAAGATTTCTCTGGGCCAGCATATGAAAATGAATATGACCTACGGTCTGTCCTCCGTCCTGTCCACAGTTGGCTACAATTCTGTATCCGTTGTCCAGGTGCTCCTGTTTGGCAATTTCAGCGGCGGCCAAAATCATTTTTCCGGCTATATCACAGTTTTCAGCGGTTATATGCGCCGGGCTGGGTATATGCTGTTTGGGTATTATAATCACATGAAACGGTGCCTGGGGCGCTATATCCCTTATCGCCACCAGCTCGTCTGTTTCATACACCACATCAGATGGGATTTCCCCTTTTATGATGCTGCAAAAAAGACAATCCATATATACCTCCTGTTTGATTTTATTTTCAGGCGGTGCACTGCACCGCCTTTATAATTTATTTTATCAGTGAAGAGATTATCCGCGGGGTCTTCCGCAAAGCTTCGTCCACCATGCTGTTATCTTTTACACCGGCCATGGCAAAATCGGGTTTACCGCCGCCGCTGCCGCCTGTAACACTGGCGACCTCTTTGGCTATAACACCGGCTTTAAGGCCCTTTTCCATTGCCGCTTTGGAGCAGCTTACAGCGATATTTACTTTGCCGCCCTGCTCGCCGCAAAGAACTGCAACACCGTTTTCCACCTTGTCTTTGATCTGCATGCACATCTGGCGCAGGGAATCTGTGGAAGTGCCACCGAAGAAAGCTGTGAACACTTTCAGGCCTTCAACTTCTACTGCACTGTCAAACAGACCGGAAATTCTGCCCTTGACAACCTCGGCTTTCAAAGCCTCGTTTTCTTTCTGCAAAGCTTTGATTTCTTCTGTATACTGTGCAGCTTTTACAGCTATATCATTGCTGTTGTTTATTTTCAGACCTTTGGCTGTATCGTCTATCAGCTTTTGCTTTTCAGCCAGCAGACCCAGAACGCCCATACCTGTAACAGCCTCAATTCTTCTTACACCTGCTGCAACGCTGGATTCGGATACAATTTTAAACAATCCAACCTTTGATGTATGGGATACATGCGTACCGCCGCAAAGTTCAACGGAAACATCGCCCATCGAAACAACTCTTACATTGTCTGAATATTTTTCACCGAACAAAGCTATGGCACCGGATTTTTTGGCTTCTTCCAGAGGCATTACTGTTGTTGTAACAGTGTAATCCCTTACAATGGCAGCATTTACCAACAGCTCTATTCTTTCCAGTTCTTCCGCTGTTACTGCGCTGAAATGAGTAAAGTCAAAGCGAAGTCTCTGAGCGTCTACATAAGAGCCGGCCTGGTGTACATGAGTACCCAGCACTTCCCTCAATGCAGCCTGCAACAGATGAGCTGCGGAGTGGTTTGCCCGTGTGGCAGCCCTGGTCGCCTTATCAACCTTTGCAACTGCTTTTTCGCCTGCCTTTACAAAGCCTTTTTCCAGTGTACAGGTGTGCACATACAAGCCTTTGCCGGTTTTTCTGCAATCGAGAACTGACAGTCTGGCTGAGTCTGTTTCGATAACGCCGCTATCAGAAACCTGACCGCCGGCTTCGCTGTAAAACGGAGTTTTATCCAGCACTACCAGCACGCCTTCTTTGGCATCGTTTTCATCAACTGAAACTGCATCAACAAACTCGTTGTCATAAGCCAATGAAACTATTTTACATTCTGTTGTCAATTCTGCATAACCGGTAAATTCTGTTGCCGGAACATCAAGGCTCTGGAACAAATCGTCAGCCCAGCTGATGTTGTTGTTCTTTTTGCGTGCTTCCCTGGCTCTGTCAGCCTGCTCTTTCAGGCGTGCACGGAAACCTTCTTCATCAATGCCAATTCCATGCTCCATCAAAATTTCTTTTGTCAGGTCAAAGGGGAAGCCGAATGTATCGTTCAGTCTGAAAGCTTCCAGACCGGACAGAACCTTCTCTTTTGCCTGTGTGGCTGTTTTTTCAATATTGTCGATAAGGTTGGACAGAATTGTCATACCCTGGTCGATTGTCTTGTTGAAGCGTTCTTCTTCTGTAAGGATAACCTTTTTGATGTAATCGCGGTTTTCTTCCAGTTCCGGATAAGCGGCTTTGCTCTCATCAATAACTGTATCGCACAGCTTGTACAGGAATGTATCTTTTACGCCTATCATACGGCCATGACGTGCAGCACGGCGCAGCAAGCGGCGCAGAACATAACCGCGTCCTTCATTGCTGGGAACAATACCGTCAGAAATCATAAACACTGTGCTTCTTACATGGTCGGTTATAACGCGTATGGAAATATCTGTTTTGGGGTCTTCTTTATACTTAACACCGGAAATTTTTTCCACAGCCTTTATAACATTGGCTATGCTGTCAACTTCGAACATGTTGTCAACACCCTGCATTACACAGGCCAGTCTTTCCAGGCCCATACCTGTATCGATGTTGCCCTTTTCCATTCTTTCGTAATGGCCTTTACCATCGGAAACGAACTGTGTGAAAACCAGGTTCCAGATTTCGATGTATCTGTCGCAGTCACAGCCTACACCGCAGGTGGGTTTGCCGCAGCCGTATTTCTCACCGCGGTCAAAATAGATTTCGGAGCAAGGACCGCAGGGACCGGAACCGATTTCCCAGAAGTTATCCTCCTTGCCCATGCGTTTCATGTGGCTTGGGTCAATTCCTCTGTGATTTACCCAGATATCCCATGCTTCGTCATCATCTTCGTAAACTGTGATATACAGCAGATCCTTTGGTATCTGCAAAACTTCAGTCAGAAATTCCCATGCCCATTTTGTGGCATCTTCTTTGAAATAGTCGCCGAAAGAAAAGTTACCCAGCATTTCAAAGAAAGTACCGTGGCGGGCTGTTATACCAACACGCTCTATATCCGGGGTCCTGATACATTTCTGGCAGGTTGTGGCGCGGTTGCCAGGCATTGTTGCCTGTCCCATAAAATACTTTTTAAGCGGAGCCATACCGGAGTTGATCAACAGCAAGCTGTTGTCATCCTGGGGAATAAGCGGGAAAGAACCCAGGCGGTTATGACCCTTTGACTGATAGAATGACAGGAATTTTTCCCTGAGATCATTCAATGATGTCCATTCCATAATATCACCTCATAAATTTAAAAAATGTATATGAAAAATAAAAATCCCATAGGATAAAATATCCTATGGGACGATTAAACACCGCGGTACCACCCAAATTATGCAAACGCATCACTTTGAAAGCGTTAACGCCGCAATACGCCCGATTTATCTCACCGGGGGCAAAAGGATGGCTCTTGACATTATCGATACAGCCTTTCACCATACGGCTGCTCTCTGCAAAGGATAAATGCCATTATTTCCTTTTATGGCCTTTTATTATTCATATTGCTTTTATTTTACTTAATTTAACAGCCTTTGTCAACAGTTTATGAATAAAAATCAGTATCCTTCCATACCCATTTTATATATTTCATCGCATATTTGCTTAAATATTGGTGTAGTGGAAACGCTGCTTTCGCCGCCGTCATACATACAGACGCATATTGTATATTTCGGCCGGCTGGCCGGATAAAAGCCGCAAAACCAGGCTGTGAATATCTCGTGTCCGTCATCGGCAGTCTTACCGGTCTGTGCCGTACCGGTTTTGCCGGCGGCCGAAAGATGCTCCGGCTGCCGGCGGCCGCGGGCACCCTGCTGCACCACCTGTACAAGCATATCTTTTATCCACCGGGCGCTTTCACTGCTTATAACCCTTTTCCGGTTATATTCATAAAGATTTTCGCTTGCCAGGCCGGTCTTGGCATCATATATACCCATGGCTATCTGAGGGCTGACATATACCCCGTCATTGGCTATCATGTTCATATACGCCGCTATATGCACAGGGCTGACCAGGAAGTCCCCCTGTCCGAAGCTGACAGAGGACTGCATCCCGGTGTTTTTCAGCCGCCGTACCCGCGGAAAAAAGCCCGCATTGGTTGAAAATCCTTCACACAACTGTATCTTTTCTCCGAAATTGACCTGATTTGCCATCTGTTTCATGACGAAGTCCTTGTCTTGCAGCACCATATCTATAAAATAACAGTTGCATGAATTGATAAGAGCACCTTCCATGTTTATAGTGCCGTGTGCAGTGTCATTTGCGCAGTGGTAGGTATGTCCGTCAACAGTGGTATAGCCTTTGCAGGTGTAAAGCCTGTCTTTGTTGTATCCCTCTTCAAGAGCCAGCGCCGCCCATAACGGCTTTATAACACTGCCCGGCTCGTAACACTGCAAGGCTTTGTTCAGCAAGGGTGAATTTTCCCGGTCGAGATAGTCAGCGATGTTGTTTGCATCGTATGTGGGAGCGCTGGCCATGGCTTTTATTTTGCCGCTTTCAGTTTCCATTATTAAAATACTGCCGTTGACAATACTTTCTTTGGCGATATCCTCGCACAGCTTTTGCAGTCTGTTATCTATCGTCAGGCTCAACACCCGGCTGCCTTCGCTGACCTGGCTGTAAACATCGCCGTATATGTCACCGTTTCCGTTTACATTGAAATAAACTGTTATCTGCTCGCCCTTGTCTTTCAACTTGTCGTCAAACACTTTTTCCAGCCCCGCTATACCATTGCCGTCAATATCTGTATAACCTATCAGGTTTTGGGCCAGGTTCCGTGAAGAGTATCTTTTGGAAGTGGTATATATGGTATCAGACTGAACAGGATTTACCAGGCTTACAACAACCTGGCTTTGATTTTTGATTTGCTGATAAAATTTTTCCCTGTCCTGTGGTCTGATATTTTCAAAGATCCGTTGCAGGTCTGTCTGGGCGGTAATAAGCGCTTTTACCTGATCTTCTGTACCGGTTATCTTTTCCAGATTACAGTCTACTATATCCGCCCTGCCGGTAGACACTTCCACCGATCTCACATTTTGGGCTTCGGCTTTTTTGTAATAATCTGAACACATTATATTTGTAAGTTGCAATTCCAAAACAAATGCAAACGCCAGAAAAGCGCAAGCCAAAATGACCAGCCTTTTTTCCTTCATACGACCTCCTGCCTTTTCTTTTAATTATTGTCCTGAAAACACACGATAAACAAAAATCCCCCTTGGTGGAGGGGGATAAAATTATTTTTCAAATTCCCGGCGCAAAACCGCCAGTGCTTTGCTTTCAAGGCGGGAAACATAACTGCGGCTGATATTCAGAATTTCACATACCTGCTGCTGTGTCATAGGTTCGTTTTCTCCCAGCCCGTATCTTAGCACTATTATCTGCCTTTCCCTGCCCGACAGTTTTTCGCTGATAAGCCTGGCCAGCTCCTGTTTGCTTTCCTGCAACTCGCAGTATTCCTGCAGTTCAAAATCATCCTGTATGCTGTCTTTCAAAGACAGCCGGCTGGTATCATTGTTCACTTCCAGTGTATCTTCCAGATATATAGTGTTTTCATTTTGTTTTTGCTTTCTGAAAGACATCAGAATTTCATTTGCTATCCTCCCCCAAATGCGTTTTTGATGCACTGAGGGGATTAGTTTTTCCCATGCGTTCATCCTCCATATCGTCAATATCATAATCGACATCAGAGAAGTCCACTAATTCCTCTGTTTCGTCATCGTCCTCGGTATTACC
>CASFSP010000113.1 GCA_949297385.1 uncultured Oscillospiraceae bacterium | reverse complement strand
GTCGTCAGCCGGAACATATACAGCCTGAATTGATGTTATAGAGCCTTTCTTTGTGGAGGTAATTCTCTCCTGCAAGGCGCCCATCTCAGTGGCCAGTGTGGGCTGATAACCAACAGCGGAAGGCATACGTCCCAGCAAAGCTGAAACCTCACTGCCTGCCTGGGTGAAACGGAATATGTTGTCGATAAACAGCAACACATCCTGATGTTCTTCATCGCGGAAATATTCCGCCATGGTCAGACCGGACAGGGCCACCCTCATTCTTGCTCCGGGCGGTTCGTTCATCTGACCGTATACCAAAGCAGTTTTGTTGATAACACCGCTTTCAATCATTTCATTATAAAGGTCGTTGCCTTCCCTTGTTCTTTCGCCAACGCCGGCAAATACGGAAATACCGCCATGCTGGTTGGCAACATTGGAGATAAGCTCCTGTATAAGAACGGTTTTGCCAACACCGGCGCCGCCGAACAGACCGATTTTACCACCTTTTGTATAAGGGCAGATAAGGTCTATAACTTTTATACCTGTTTCCAGTATTTCAGCGCTGGTGGCCTGCTCCTCGTAAGAGGGAGCCTTGGCATGTATGGGCATTCTCTTTGCAGTTGTGGGCTGCGGTTTGTTGTCCACAGCTTCACCCAGCACATTGAAAATTCTGCCCAAAGTTTCCTGGCCGACAGGAACTGTAATAGTGCTGCCTGTATCCACAGCCTTTGCACCGCGGACAAGTCCGTCGGTGGAAGCCATGGCGATACATCTGACAACATCGTCGCCCAGATGCTGAGCTACTTCTACTATCAGTTTTTTGTCGCCGTTTTCAACTTCAATAGCATTCAGCAAGGCCGGAAGGTGGTCGTTTTCAAAACGGATGTCGATAACTGCACCCATTACCTGAATGACCTTGCCTACATTTGACTGGCTCATTTAGTTTCTCCTTTTATCAGAATTTAGTATGCAAAATATTTAAGCGTCGCCGGCACCGGATACAATCTCGGTGATCTCCTGGGTGATTGCCGCCTGTCTTGCACGGTTGTACTGCAATGACAGCTGTGCCACCATCTCATTGGCGTTTTTGGAAGCGGAATCCATCGCCGTTCTGCGGGCAGCCAGCTCGCTGGCCCAGCTTTCTGTAACGGCGCCCCAGGCAAGTCCGGCCGTATACTGGGGTACTATAAGGTCGAACAGTGTTTCACCGTCCGGTTCGTACTCTGTTACGGACTTGGGCTTTTCGTCCTTTTCGGCGTTTAAATTTACTATCGGCAGCACCTGTATCATCTCAGATCTCTGGCTGAGCATTGATACAAATGTGGTGTATCCGATATAAAATTCGTCTATTTTCCCTGTTTTGAACAGATCAGACATAATGCTGCCAATCTCTTCGCAGGCTGTTATGGTGATGTCCTCCACCAGGGCATAGTCTTCTGTTATAATTTCAATGTTTCTTCTTTTGCAAAAATCTACCGCTTTTTTGCCCACAGGAATTACGCATACATCTCTGTCGCCTTTATGCTGCGTAAACAGCTTGAACATGTTGTTGTTGTAGCCGCCTGCAAGGCCTCTGTCACCGGCTATCAAAACATAACCGATTTTTTTAACCGGGCGTTTTACCAAATAAACAGATGAGAAATCGGTGTTGGAAGCCGCAATATCATTAAGAGTTTTGTACAGCGCCAAAAAATACGGGCGTGCCTGTTCTACTCTTTCTCTGGCTTTTCTCAGTTTGGAAGAAGCAACAAGCTCCATGGCTTTGGTTATCTGCATGGTGCTTTCCACACTTTTAATGCGGGATTTAATTTCCTTCGTTGAACCGCCTGCCATAGCTTACACCTTCCTTTCTCTTATTTTACGGGTACAAATTTTGCTTTGTAATCTTCGATGGCCTGTACTATGGCCTTTTCGGTTTCTTCGCTTAAATCTTTTGCCTCGTTGATGGCGTTTATGATTTCAGGTCTTTGAGAAGTGATAAATTCAAACAAGCCTTTTTCAAACTGCGCTATATCACCTACGGCAATATCTTTAAGGTAGTTGTTGGTTACAGCATATATAATGATAACCTGCAATGCAACCGGAACGGGCTGTGTCTGGGGCTGTTTCAGCACCTCCACAATTCTGGCGCCCTGGTCCAGACGGCTCTTTGTATCCCGGTCAAGGTCAGAACCGAACTGGGAGAAGCTCTTCAGCTCGATATACTGTGAGTACAGCAGTTTCAGCTGACCGGCAACTTTTTTCATTGCCTTTATCTGGGCACTGCCACCAACACGGCTTACGGAAATACCGGGGTTTACAGCCGGGCGTACACCGGAGTTAAACAGCTCTGTTTCCAAAAACAGCTGACCGTCTGTGATTGATATAACATTGGTTGGAATGTAAGCGGATACGTCGCCTGCCTGTGTTTCGATAATCGGCAAAGCAGTGATTGAACCTCCGCCGTATTCAGGAGCAACCCTGGCTGCGCGCTCCAGCAGACGGGAGTGCAGGTAGAATACATCGCCGGGGTAAGCTTCACGTCCCGGAGGACGACGGATAAGCAAGGACAGTGCACGGTAAGCAACCGCATGTTTTGACAAATCGTCATAAACAATCAGCACATCTTTGCCCTGGTCCATAAAGTATTCGGCCATTGTAACGCCGGAATACGGGGCAATATATTGCAGAGGAGCCAGTTCGCTGGCTGTGGAAGCCACAACTATTGTATAGTCCATGGCGCCGGCAGCTGTCAGAGTTTCAACCAGCTGTGCAACTGTGGAAGCTTTCTGGCCTATGGCAACATAGATACAGATAACATCCTGTCCTGCCTGGTTGATAATTGTGTCGAT
>CASFSP010000112.1 GCA_949297385.1 uncultured Oscillospiraceae bacterium | reverse complement strand
GTATACGGCCCGAATATAAAAACAAACATAAAAACCAGCTCTTTATCCGCTACGATAAACAATGCCAGCAAACTGACGGCAAAATAAAGGACAAAAGCAGTCTTTTGCTTGTATTCATAGGCTACCGGCAGCAGCAGACAAGCAGCTGTTGCGGGGCAGGCGTAGGTAGCAAAGGGAAACAGGCCACCCATCATCAAAATAACTGCACACAAAGCACCGGTAAGCCCGCAGAATGCCGTCTTTCTGCTGTTATATCTTATCATCAGTGGTGACAGCAGCAGTCCATGCAGATAAGGCACTGACACACTGTGCACGGGTCACAGCAAAAACCGCCCATCTGATAGGTCTGCTCGTTGGAATAAGGAGAAGAATAAATGTTTCCCTGTCTGTTCTGCCTCATTCTGCTGAAAGTGGCGTTATATTCCTTGTTGGACGGCTCCATCTGTGCAGCCCTTTCAAAATAGGGGAAAGACTGGCTGATGTAACCGCCGTAGTACAGCGCACTGCCCATGAGAAACTGCCATTCAGCCTCAAATTCGTTGTTGTATGCGGACAGTTGATTTATTGCCCTGTCATATTCACCGTTTTGAATAAGGCGTCGGATATAAATATAAAATTCGTCCCTGTCACTGCTTCCGTATGCGCCTTTTCCGGCCCTCAGACTGTTCATTATTTCGTCAAAAGCGCGGTTTATCTGATCCATTTTTGATCGGTAATACTCTCTGTCACGGTAATCGGTGCAGTTGTCCGGGTTGTATTGATAGGCCAGCCTTCTGTAAGCTTGTTTTACCGCTTCTTCATCTGCACCGGGTTCCAGCCCCAGTATTCTGTAATTTTCATCCATTTTCTACCTCTTTCTCACCGGCAAACTTTATCTTTCTGGCCAGCGACATATAAATTGTGTTATCCAAAATCTCTTTGTTTGGCCCAAAATCCAGCTGCCTGTACCAAAAGGCCAGCTCTCCCAGGGCCATAAAACATTCTTCTTTTGCCCGCCGGGCATTTATGCCTGACGCGGTAAAAGGATTAAATCTTCCTTCCGCTTCGTCCTGCGGCCTGTCCAGAAGTGCGTCCAGCAGGTAGATAACTCTTCCAAGAAAGAAACCAAACTGCCCGGCCGCGGCCTTGTTTTCACTGTCGGCGGCACATTCAAGCATAATCCGCCTGGTCATATTGGAAGTGGGTCGCCGCAGACTGTCTATATCAGCTCCTGCTCTTTCCAGCTGCATCTGCTTTTTACATTCGTTTTCTATACACCGCGCCAGTACCGGTTGTCGCTTTCTGGCCTTGGAATATTTCAGGCGGAAGTACGGATACAGGCAGATACAGGCCATCTTTTTGAAAAATTTTTCGTCGTTTATGTTGTCTGTCAGCTTATGGTAAGCCAGCAAAAACATAACATCGGCGGCAAAAACTGCCCCGGGGCTGTTTTTGGCCACGGTTTTCTTTTTAAAAGGGTTTGCAAAACAGCCTTCACTGTTCCATTCGGCCTGAAATCCTTTTATTCCGTCATATACCATAGCGGTAAAAGCCATATCGTAATTTAGCAAAAATCTGGAAAATATCCCGTATCTTTTTCCCAGCGTCTTGCACAGACCGCAGTAAAATGCGCTGTATCTGTCCTTTTCCCTCCGGCTCAAAGCCGGTGTGAAAGGTGCAATATTTCCCAGCATCTGCTCACTCCCTTATGTCAACAAATAATAGTATAAATTATTGAAAGAAATATGTAAATATATTTATGCTGTAATTAAGAATAAATATATGCTATAATATAGAATAAATATTTGAACTGGAGGAAAGTATGAACAAAATCCCTGTGATAATCGACACCGACCCCGGCATTGACGATACCATTGCCATTATAATGGCGGCCGGCAGCGAAAAAATTGATATTAAAGCCATAACCACAACCCACGGCAATGTAGGCCTGGAAGGCACCACAAAAAATGCCATGGCGCTGAAAGAATTTCTGGGCCTGGAATGTCCCGTTGCAAAAGGTGCTGCAAAGCCTATGATTGTCAGCCTGAAGGATGCCAGCTATGTCCACGGCGAAAACGGGCTGGCCGGTTTTGAACTGCCGCGGCCCAAAGGAACAGTTTGTGAAAAAGCTGCCTGGGATGTGATGTATGATATGGCCAAAGCTGCCGGGGGACAGATGTGCCTGCTGGTGCTGGGACCTATGACCAATGTGGCCCTGACCATAATGAAATATCCTGATTTCAAAAACTACATAAAGAGAATATATATGATGGGCGGTTCCCGCAGTTACGGCAACCATTCCCAGTATGCCGAATTCAACATCTGGGGCGACCCGCACGCCTGCCAGGTGGTTTTACAAAGCGGAATACCGATTACAATGGCCGATTTGCAGTTTGGCAATGATTATGGCATAAGCGTAAAAGAGTTAAGACAGATTTACTCCCATGCAAAAAAACTGAAACCGATGATGGATGCCTTTATTGCCCACGACATAAAGCGGGTGGAAAGAAAAGGCAATAAGTACGGCTGCCGGTATGATGTGGAAAGCTTTGAATTCGCCATCTATGATGCCACAGCGGCCGCGGCAATGCTGCTGGAAAATGACAGTCTGGAAACAGAAGATTATTATGTGGTCTGCGAAACCCAGGGCAGCCAGACAGAAGGCCAGACGGTTTTTGACTACAAAGGCTACCGGAAAAAGCGGCCCAATGTACAGCTGGCAGTAAAAATGGACAAGCAGAAGTACATACATCTGATTGAAGATGCGCTGGCACATTTTGAATAAGGGGAAAAGATATGGAAAAGATTAAAATTATAATGGATGTGGACACAGGCATAGATGACGCCATAGCTATCTGCCTTGCCTGCGGAAATGAAGCCTTTGATGTGCTGGGTATCACCACCACATACGGCAACAGAAAACTGGAACAGACAACAGAAAATACTCTGAAAATTCTGGAACTTATCGGAAGAACTGATATACCGGTGGCAAAAGGCGCCGAAAAACCGATAATTAAAGTGTACGAACCGGAGGAGTACAGTGTTGTCCACGGTTATGACGGACTGGGAGATATGCCCAATCCTTAGCCCACACCGGAAAAGAAACCGCTGGACATCAGCGCAGTGGAATTTATGGCAAGGACACTGGCGGCCAGCCCGGACCCCATAACACTGGTGCCCGTTGGCCCCATGACAAATGTGGCCACGCTGATACTTACACACCCGGAACTTATGCCCAAAATAAAACAGGTTATGCTGATGGGCGGTTCTACATTGAAAGGCAATGCCAGTTTTGTAGCCGAAGCAAACATAATGCAGGACCCGGAAGCGGCTCATATTCTTTTCAAAAGCGGGCTGAAAATATCCATGGCATGTCTTGATGCCACATGGAACGGATACATATCTTTTGACGAGCTGGAAGATTTCAAAAATGAAAACTGGCTGGCTGCAACAATTTATGATATGTGCGGTATATATGCCGAGCACTACAAGCTGAGAATGAAAAACCCCGGTCTTGCAATGCACGACAGCCTTACACTGGCATGGCTGGCAAAGCCTGAACTGGTAAAAAGCATGGATTGCTATGTTACAGTTGATATAGACGGCCGCTATACCTATGGTATGACAGTCGTCGATGTAAAAAATGTTCTTTGTCACCGGCCAAACGCCACAGTATCGCTGGATGTGGACAGAGTTCCATTTATAAATATGATAAAAGAAGCTGTGGCAAACCTTGCCTTGCAGAAAAAAGGCAGATAACAAACAGGCCGTCTTTTACAGACGGCCAAATTTTATAAAAGGAATAATATCTATATGGAATATATTATTGCAGGACTTTTGCTTGTAAGCATAGTCATCGGCCTGATAAATCTGTTTTCAGGCAAGAAAAGCGGGAGTCTTTCACGGCAGTTCAATTCTTTTGAAAGAGATATAAAAAATCAGCTGGAAAAAAATCAGAAAGATACGCTGGATTTTGTGGACAGGCAGCTGGCCACCCTGCGCCGGACGGTAAAAGAACAGTCAGACGGCTTGGATAAGCGCTTTACCTCATTTCAGGTGCAGACTGCCCGGCAGATGGAAAACATAAGACAGACTACTGAGAGTAAAATGACACAGATGCAGCTTTCAAACGAAAACAAGCTGGAACAGATGCGCCGGACGGTTGATGAAAAATTGCAGAAAACCCTGGAAGACAGAATAAGCCAAAGCTTTAAGCAGGTCAGCGAAAGGCTGGAACAGGTGTATAAATCTTTGGGTGAGATGCAGAAGATAGGCACGGGAGTTGAAGACCTGAAAAAAGTTTTGTCCAATGTTAAAAACAGAGGTATACTGGGCGAAGTGCAACTGGGTGCAATTTTGCAGGATATTCTGGGCCCTGACCAGTACGAAAGCAACATAGTCACCAAAAAAGGCTCTGCCGAAAGGGTTGAATTTGCGGTAAAACTGCCCGGCGACGGTGAAAAGCCGGTATATCTCCCCATAGATGCCAAATTTCCGCTGGATGCCTATCAGAAATTGCTTGATGCCTATGACAGCGGCGACAAGTTGCTGATTGACAGTGCCGTCAAGGAGCTGAAACAAAGGCTGAAATCCTTTGCCAAGGATATAAACAGCAAATATATCGATGTGCCTAACACCACTGAATTTGCCGTTATGTTCCTGCCCACAGAAGGCCTGTATGCAGAGGCGGTAAGGTGCGGCATGGTGGAAGAACTGCAAAAAGAAAAGGTGAATATCGCCGGCCCCACAACCATGGCCGCACTGCTTAACAGCCTGCAAATGGGCTTCAGAACGCTGGCCATACAAAAAAGCACAGGTCAGGTATGGGAAGTGCTGGCCGGAGTTAAAAATGAGTTTGAAAAATTCGGCGATGTACTGGCAAAAACACAGCAGAGAATGCGACAGGCCGGTGACGAGTTGGACAAACTGGTGGGTACCAGAACCAATGCCATACGCAGAAAACTGCGAGATGTGTCCGACTATTCAGCGCGGCTTAAAAGCCGGGACATTGACACTTCCTTTAATGAAGAAAAAGATGTTGACATCTTATAAACGGTGTGGTAAAATAATTCTTGCACTGATAAGTGCCTGAATAAATGCGGATATGGTGGAATCGGCAGACACGTCAGCTTGAGGGGCTGATGGTAGCAATATCGTGCAAGTTCAAGTCTTGTTATCCGC
>CASFSP010000111.1 GCA_949297385.1 uncultured Oscillospiraceae bacterium | reverse complement strand
ACGGCGGCAGTGACAATAGTCAATGTATTTATCTATGGTTTTATAACCCTTATCAGCCTTATTGCCGCCGCCAATGTGTTTAACACCATATCAACCAACATTGCCCTGCGCCGCAGGGAGTTTGCGGTGATGAACAGCGTTGGCCTTACCCACAGGGGCCTGGGCAAAATAATGGCCTGCGAATGCATGCTTTACGGCGCCAAAGCCCTGCTGCCGGCCCTGCCTGTTTCCCTTGCGGTCAGCCGGATTTTCCGGAAGGTTATAAACATAGGCTACAATGTGGGGTATATACTGCCTGCCGGTGGTATGGCGGCATCCGGCCTGTGCGTCTTTGTGATAGTGGCCGCCAGCATGGCCTACGGCACAAACAAGCTGAAAAAGCGGGATGTGGTCTCGTCTTTACGCAGTGAAAATTTCTGATTATCTCTTTTTTATAAACAACATCCAAAAACAAAAACAGCCCTTTTCGGGGCTGTTTTTGTTATCTGCTGGAAAGGTGGTTTTGCCGTTCTTGGTGTAGTAGACCATGCGCATAAGTATCCTTACCAAAGCCATCTTTACGTTAAAGGCATAGCCCAGCGGCAAAGTCTGCCTTCGCTGCCATGTGTTGGTAAGCATGGTTTTTATTGCGTTTTCCGGGTCTATGTCAAACACCGGGCATCTGGCATTGGTTATGTTCAGAAATTCATGGTTCAGGTAATAGGGCGCAATGGTGAAGTGTATGTAAAAATATTCCACCGGCTGCCGGCCCACACACAGGGCCGAATACATGTTGAACGGCTCCAGCAGCAAAATATGTCCGGGGGTCACCCTGTACTGCTGGTTGTTTTTGATAGATACCGACTCACCGCTTAAAAAGTAAATCAGCTCATAGTCGCTGATGGTGTAACTGGAAATATTGTTTACATCGGTTTGTTTCCATTTTCCGAAACTGCCGATTTTTATCTGCAAAGTGTCAAAAAATTGCTCAGGTCGTCCTGTACCATTTTTGTGGAGGGCATTTCGCTGATATTTTTTACCGCCATAAATTCACCTTTAAATCAAATGTTTTTTAATTATATAAAAAATTGTTTTTATGCACAACAAAAAAAGCGGCAAAAGCCGCTTTTACTGTACATTTTCCGCCAATATTGATGTTATCAGCGCCAGCAGTTTTTTCTCCCCTTCACCGGCAGCCCTGTCCCGCTGGCACAGCAGTGCCACGGCGCCGGCGCAGTCGCCGGAATTTATAATTGGCATTACTGCCAGCACCGGAATGCTGCTTTCGGCACAGGCATACATCTTTCTTTCGTTGGAAAACCGTTTGAAATATGCCTGACGGGTGTTTATCACATCCTCCACTTGCGGGCTTATCTGCCGGCCCAGGGCCTCTTTTTTGCCCGGCCCGGCAAATGCCGTCACCTTTTCGGTGTCGCATACAGCACAGGCAATGCCTGTTATTTTATAAACACTGTCTGCCCGCTGCTGGCACAGCTGTGTCATATTCTCCATCATGGAATATTTTTTCAGTATAATCTGACCGCTGTGCTCGGTAAAAATTTCCAGCGCATCACCTTCTCGCATGTGCATGGTGCGCCTTATTTCCTTGGGAATAACTATCCTGCCCAGATCATCTATCCTTCTCACAACCCCGGTTGCTCTCATAAATTATCTCCTTGATTTACTTTAATTGGTATTATTTTAGGAAAAAAAAGGCTGTTTATACACCTGTATATGCTTGTGGACGGCTTTTGCGGGTGTTATACTTTAATTAAAATAAAACAGGAGGCGATTATATGAACCCCACAGCAACCTTTTATCTTTCCGGCGGCGGCAAAATAGTGGTGGAACTTCTGCCTGACTATGCGCCCAATACGGTGAACAGCTTTATACACTGCGCTTTGTCCGGCGCTTTGGACAACTGGCCGATACAGCGCATTGTACCCGGCAGCTGGATTGACCTGTCCTACACCGCTTTCAGAAAGGCGGAGTGCAAATACCTTATCCCCCGCGAAAGCGTTTTGAACCCCGACCTGCCTCTGATTGACAGCGTGCCCGGCTGCGTGTGCATGGGCGGATACGGCGAAAGGGGCAACGCCGGCTGCGAGCCCTTTTTCCCGCTGCGTCCCTGCCCGGAACATAAGGGTATATACCCGGTGTTCGGCAAGGTTATACAGGGCATGGAAGAACTGTACCGCCTGGAAAAGGTGGAAACCAAGCCGGTTAAAATGCCCTTTGAAGGCATGGAGGTCAACGAACCGCTGATACCGCAAGTTATTTTAAAGGTGGAACTGGACCTGAAAGGCAAAACCTATCCGCGGCCGGTAAAGGTGGACACCGACTGGATCCCTCCCACATGGCAGGACGATTTCCGCCCGCTGGAATGAGAAATATAAAAACAGAAAAAAGACAGGCAAAATGCCTGTCTTTTTTTCGCATAAAAAAACGGCCGGACCCTTTGGCACAGCCGTCTTTCGTTTACATAAACAGTCTGAATATCATCGGCACCGCCAGCACGGCCGCTGCTCCGGCCAGACAGACGGTTATTACATACCAGAACTGCTTTTTCTGATTTTCGTTCATGGCGTTTCTCCTTTGCTTTTTATATTATTATACATGGAAAATATGAACTTTTCTATTTGTGGTGCCGAAATATAAATTTTTACCGCTGTTATTCCATAGCGGCGCCCCGGTACAGGTTGTTTATCCGCAGACTGTCGGCGATAAGCTGATATTCCCACCGGCTTGTGCTATCCTCAAAGGCAATCAGCGCAAAACCCGGGCAAATCTGCCAGTCGTAGGCAAAAAGCACCCTGCGCTGTGCCCACTGATCGTCCCGGCCGATATAGTTCATTACTGCCCGGGCCACCCGGCCGCTGTCGCTGTGTCGCAGTACATTGTAATCCTCATACTGTACTGCACTGGACAGTATTATCTGGGCATATATCTGCCCCGGCATATTTTCGGCTTTGGTGTCCACCTGCTCCAGCGCCCGTATATCATCTGTGCCCAGGCTGTTTATCTCTATTGTCGCCGTATACACTCCGTCTTTGCTCAGCAGTATACGCGGCGCTATAATCTGTTCTTCATCCGTCACCTGGGCGCTCCAGCCTTCCGGCAGGTTAAAATTCAGCCGTGAACGCTGTCCGTTTTTAAAAGTGTAGGCAATCTGTATATGGTTTCCGTCCCGGCTTATCACCGCCGCCGGCCGGGTATATCCCGCCGGCTGTTCGTATTCAAAGGGGGCGGATATTGTAATTCCGTCAGCGGCATAGCTTCGGCTCCGGTTTTCCCGTATATATTTGTTAAAGCGAACCGACATGTATATGGAAATCAGCTCCTCATCCGTATCCGGCAAAAGGTAGGAATAACGGCTGCCGGCAGTGAGATTGCCGTCCAGGTCACACAGTGTGTAGTTGGAATAATACCCCGGTTTTTCCGAATATTCAGCGGTCATGCTTATGGCAGGAACTATCGCCCCGGAGGGGTCTGTGGGTATGCTGGCCGGCAGGTCAAAGGACACTGTGCCGTCGCTGTGCAGTGTCAGCGACGCCAGGGTATCCTGTATAAACTTCTGCGCGCTGTCCTCGGTCAGCGGTATTGCCGGATACCGGGCGGTTTCTTCAAACAGCCGCCTTGCCTGACGTGGATTTTTAACATTGTATGTAAATGTGGGTTTTACCCCGTTGTCAATCCACAGCTGCATAAAGTCCTGGCAAAAATGTATTTTCAGCGCGCCGTTTACTGTTATGCTCCGCCATTTTGCCCTGTCCTCCCGTCGGCTGTTGTCTGCTGGGTCTTTTTCTATATATATTTCGCCCAGCGCGTCGGCCAGCCGCCCGGGGTCAATTTCCCCTTCCTTACCTTCAAAGCTAACCTGCACGGACTGTATATCCTCTTTTTCCAGCCGGTATACACCGCCGTCAATATCTGCTATGGTGTATTTTTTCCGGTCAGCCGCCATGAATATAAGCGCCGCGCCGCATACCGCCGCACATACCGCCAGCAGTATCTTTGTGGGCTTTTTCCAGCGGGCCATATTCTTTATCCTGCCTTTTGCATCCCCCTCTTCAAAGGCGGGCAGCGGCAGTATTCTTTTTCCGGCGGCGATATTCAGCAAGCAGGCACAGTAGCCGGCGCGCCGGTCTGCCCCCAGCTGTTTTATAACCGCTTCGTCACAGCTCATT
>CASFSP010000110.1 GCA_949297385.1 uncultured Oscillospiraceae bacterium | reverse complement strand
GACGCTATGGGCGTGGAAACCCATAAACAGACCATCGATTTTGCCGTTGGCGACAATGTGGAAATTGCAGACGGTCCGCTGGTGGGTTTTGTCGGTGAAGTTGTGGAAATTGACACCGACGCATCAAAAGTAAAGGTAAAGGTTTCCATGTTTGGCAGGGAAACAGTTTCCGAACTGGAGCTTTTACAAGTTAAACCTATTTAACAAACGGTAAGAGTCACACAGGTGATTTTTATAGGGCGTCATCGCCCGTGGGAGGGCAGAAAAGTTCTGTCCGATAGCTTACCACATTATTCGGAGGTATTTAAAATGGCTCAAAAAGTAACTGGATACATCAAACTCCAGATTCCCGCTGGAAAGGCGACTCCAGCACCGCCGGTTGGTCCTGCTCTTGGTCAGCACGGTGTTAACATTATGTCTTTCACAAAAGAGTTTAACGAAAGAACACAGAAAGATATCGGCTACATCATTCCTGTTGTAATTACAGTATATGCAGACCGTACATTCAGCTTCATCACAAAAACACCGCCGGCTCCTGTTCTGATCAAAAAAGAACTGGGTCTTGAATCTGCTTCCGGTGTTCCTAACAAAACAAAAGTGGGCAAACTTACAAAAGAACAGCTGCGCAAAATCGCAGAGATCAAAATGCCTGACCTGAACGCTGCCAACATCGAATCAGCCATGAGCATGGTTGCCGGTACAGCTCGCAGCATGGGCGTTACTGTTGAAGAATAATTTGTATTTTTGCACTGCTAAATAAGTGGGAGGAAATTTCCGTTTAACCACAGGAGGATAATTAATGAAACACGGTAAGAATTATATAGAAAGCAAAAAGCTTGTTGAAAAAACAAAGCTGTATGATGTTGAAGAAGCCTGCCAGCTGTGCGTGGACATGGCCAAGGCTAAATTCGACGAAACAGTTGAACTTCATGTTCGTCTGGGCGTTGACAGCCGTCACGCCGATCAGCAGGTTCGCGGCGCAGTTGTACTGCCCCACGGTACCGGCAAAAATGTAAGAGTTCTGGTTATCGCCAAAGGCGACAACGAGAAAGCTGCCCTGGATGCAGGTGCAGACCTGGTTGGCGCAGAAGAAATGGTTGCCAAAATCCAGAACGAAGGCTTTATGGACTTCGATGTGCTGATCACAACACCTGACATGATGGGTCTGGTTGGCCGTCTGGGTAGAGTTCTGGGTCCCCGTGGCCTGATGCCTAACCCCAAAGCCGGCACAGTTACAACAAATGTTGCTCAGGCTGTTAACGAAGCCAAAGCCGGTAAAATCGAATACCGTCTGGACAAAGCCAACATCATCCATGTTCCGGTTGGAAAAGCTTCTTTCGGCAAAGAAAAGCTGACAGACAACATCTCCACAGTTATGGATGCCATCGTTAAGGCTAAACCGGCTGCCGCCAAAGGCCAGTACATTCGTTCTGCTACAATAGCAACAACAATGGGCCCCGGCGTTAAGCTGAACAGCGCAAAATTCGGTGCATAATTTTAGTTTGTTGTTGACAAACACTGTTACAATATAGTATAATAATTAAGCTGTTTTAAGACAGCAGGTGCATACGCATAAGGGCACTGCCCGCCTGCCGAGAACAATGCGATAAATATTGTATATTTATAGGCTTGTTTTCTGCTGTGCGGAAAGCAAGCCTTTGTGTTTGCAGTCAAAACTTACAGCCTCTTTTTTCACAGAAAAAAAGGTATATGTTTTTTTAAAATAATAAGGAGAGGTGACAACATTGGCAAGCGAAAAAATATTAGCTCAGAAACAAAGCTATGTAGCAGATCTCAAGGCTAAATTGGAAGCTTCACAGGGCGGCGTTGTATTCAACTACGGCGGCATCACTGTTGCAGAAGATACAAAACTGCGTAAAGAGCTGAGAGAAGCCGGAGTTTCTTACGAAGTAGTTAAAAACACTTTGATGAAAATTGCCATAAAAGGTACAGCTATTGAAGGCATGTCCGACAAACTGGAAGGCACAACAGCTGTAGCTATCGCCAGCAACGAAGATCCCCTTGCAGCTGCAAGAGTTCTGCACAAGTTCTGCGAAGATTCCAAAGGCAAATTTGAAATCAAAACAGGTTACATGGACGGCGAAGTTCTGGACCTGGAAGGCATCAAAACTTTGGCTACACTGCCCAACAGAGAAGGCCTTCTCTCTATGCTGCTTTCCGCACTTACAGGCAACCTCAGTGGTCTGGCCCGTGCTATCGATGCGGTTAGAGCTAAAAACGAGGGCGAAGTTGCTTAATTTATAAGCAGATTGTTTAATTTAAAATTATAAACGGAGGAAATTTATAATGGCAAGCGAAAAAATCGTAAAATTTGTTGACGAAATCAAAACATTGACAGTTCTGGAACTGGCAGAGCTGGTTAAAGCTATCGAAGAAGAATTCGGCGTAACAGCAGCAGCTCCCGTAGTTGTAGCTGGCGGTGCAGCAGCAGGCGCAGCAGCAGCTGAAGAAAAAACAGAATTTGATGTTGTTCTGGTTGAAGCTGGCGCTTCCAAGATGGGCGTTATCAAACTGGTTAAAGAAATGACCGGTCTGGGCCTGAAAGAATCCAAAGAGCTGGTAGACAACGCTCCTAAGACAATCAAAGAAGCTGCTTCCAAGACAGACGCTGAAGAAATGAAAGCTAAACTGGAAGAAGCCGGCGCTAAAGTAGAACTGAAATAATTTTTACTTTGCAGATATCAAAACGCAGTGGATATCCACTGCGTTTTTTTGTTGTATAAGTATATATTTATTTTAAAAATAGTTGTTTTGACGCATATATTTTGCCGTCTTTCCAAAAGTAATCACAGAGTAAAAATGTACCGAAAGCATTATGCAATATACAACGAACGAGTATACACTGCCTCCCATATCCAGAAAAAACACCGGCATTGCGAATAAAAAATTTGAGCAAAAGGCTATATTTACCAGTATACCGAGTGTTTTCATCTCTCTTTTCAAAAACTCGTCATCTTCAAAATAATTGCTTTTTCGCATCATATATCTGAAAGTTGTCACAGTTGTTACCATCAGATACCGCACGGCGCCGCAGGCGTACGAAGCATAAATCATATTTACAATATCCCGGACAAATATTAAAAACCCTGCCGCTACCATGGCCGCGTATGTTGTATACATCATTGCCCTGATAAGTATAATATACCTTTTAAGTTTCTTCTTTTCCATAAAATCACCTTGTTGTTTTTGTGTTGGCGGAAAATATTCCGGACGGTAATATGGGTTTGTCTCTGCTCGGCGAAAGGGAGATCTGTTATTTGTGTATTATAATTATATCATAAACATCCTTTTTTTAGTAAAGGCTCGAAAACCACGGTCAAAATTTAATTATATTTTTAAATACAGAAATTAGGCTCAGGCAGCTTGCCTTCTGAAAAATGTGTAAATACAGTGCAACCCCTTTATATTTCTTGTCTTTTATGATATAATCCACAAAAAAGAAAGGGGGCGCACCATGCTGCTGAATGTGATAGAAACGGCGGATATAACCAAGGAAATACCGCTGAAATACTGGATTGTTTTTATACTGATAATGGCGGTGGTGCTGCCTGTCAGTCACAGGATACTTACAAAAATGTTTATACCCAAAGAGGGCGACGGCGAGGCGCCGGTCTGGTCCGATATGGACAAAAAAGGGAAAAAATAAAAGCAGGCACTGGCCTGCTTTTTTATTCACCCAATTTGTAAATACCCTCATACACAGCCATGGCTTTGGAGGATATATATTTGTCTTTGTGGTAAAAACCAAAATACCACTTTTTATATTCAACCCTGTCACCGACACTGTCCAGATAGTCAAACAGCGCCCCGGTTGTATAACTGTCCAGATTCAAAAACCTGTTCATCTTTCCGCTGGGGCTGTGGGTAAGTATGTAGTCAACTTTGTATTCCGCCTTTTGCAGGTTTGCATCACAGCGGTCAAAATCTTCCTGGCAGGGCGGCCTGTCGCAGAACATATCGTCAATATAATCGTCAGCCCCGCCAAAGCACAGTATTTTGAAATCTTCTATATCCAGTATTTCGCCGCGGTTTATGTAATAAATTTTTCCGGGGATAATTTCTTTTGCCGCCGCACCCTTGTACACAGTGTCAGGATAGTTTTCCAGCGCAGAAAAATTTTCGTACCAGCCATCGATAAACAGGGTGTTGAAAGGCATTTTGGCCAGTTTTTTCAGCGCTTTTTCGGTGTCCTTCCGGTCTTGCCAGATAAACCCGAAGTCGCCCAGTACTATCACAGTATCGTATTTTTTTATATGCTTTACACCCTTGCCGGTCAGCCTGTCCAGCTCGCCGTGGGTATCAGCTGTTACAAAAACCATAATATCTCCCGTAAAATGTGTAATTTGCTTTATTTGTGGCCGCCGATATGTTATAATAAACTGATAGATTAAAGATTAAAATATCGGCAGGTATGCCATATTGTTATTATACTTAAATTTCTGGGGAATGTCCATATGAAAAAATTTTTAAAACCTTTCAGCATTCTGCTGAGTTTTATGTTTGTGATATTGACTTTGGCCCGGCCGGTACAGGCGGCATCCGGCGCCAGATACGAACTGCCTTTTGAGGTCAACGCCCAAAGTTATCTGCTGGTCAGCCTGGACACCGGAGAGGTGATCTTTGAGAAAAACAGCCGCGAGCGGTATATACCGGCCTCACTGACAAAGCTGCTGACCGCTTATACTGTTTACCAATATGTGGAAGATCTGGACGGCACAATGATTTCTGCGCCCAGATATGTGTATGACGAATTGTACGGCCTGAACGGCTCCACAGCCGATATACGCCAGGGGGAAACTCTCAGCGCGCGCCAGCTGCTGTACGCCCTTCTGCTGCCCAGCTCCAATGAAGCTGCCAACATTTTGGCTGACTATGTGGGCAACGGCAGCATACCCAATTTCTGCATGATGATGAACAACGAGGCCAGAAAGCTGGGCTGTGTAAACACAAACTTTACCAATGCCCACGGCCTTTTTACCGATAATCACTATACCTGTGCCTGGGATATGTATCTTATAGCCAAAGCCTGCTATGAAACACCGGGATTTATGGATATAGCAACTACCACCACATATCAGCTTCCGGCCAACAGCCAGCATACTTCGCCCTACTATATCCAAAGTACAATAAGTATGCAGAATAGGTCATCACCATATTATCGCTCTTATGTAAAAGGTATGAAAACCGGCTCGCTGGATGAAATAGGCCACAACTTTGTGACAGTATGCCAGCAGGACGGCCAAAGCTATATACTGGTGGTTATAGGCGCGGCCAAAAGCGAAAGTGATTTAAGCCCAGCCTTTACCAGCGCGGCGCGGATAATGGACTATTTCTTTGAAAATTATTCCTTGCGCAGTGCCAACCGGCTGGAATATCCTATAACTGAAATTGAACTGAAATACTCCTCTGACGCCGACAGGCTGCTGCTTTACCCTGATACACGGGTTATGGCCGTTCTGCCCAATGATGTGGACGAGAGCAGTTTTCAGAAGGTTTATAATCTGCCCAAATCTGTGGGCGCACCCATAAAAAACGGCGATGTGATAGGTACTGTGGATTACTATCTGGCCGGTCAGAAGGTGGGCACCAGCCAGCTGGTCAGCCATGATGACATGGACAGGAATATAGTGCTTTTCCTGGTGGGCAAATTCCAGGAAGCCTATCAGTCTTTGTATTTCAGAGTGGTGCTGTGTGTCAGCGGCCTTATGGCGGCCGGGTATGTGACATATGTTTATGTACAGCGCAAAAAACATGACAAAATGAGAAAGGTTCACAGGGACAGAAGATGAAAAAAATATACATTGTCCTGAGCCGCTCCAATACCATTCTGGCCAGAGCCATAAGGATTTTTACAAAAAAATACTATAACCACACATCTGTTGCCTTTGACAAAAGTTTGGATGTGTTTTATTCCTTTGGCCGCCGCAACCCCAGGCTGATGTTCCCTGCCGGTTTTATCATAGAGGGCGTGCACAGCGGATTTTTCGGCATTCACCCGAAAACCAGGATATGTGTCTTGGAAGGGGAGATTTCCGATGAGGATTTTGATATAGTTCAGGCCCGCCTGGCACCGTTTATTGCCAATCCCAAAAAGTACAAATACGGCGTGTTCCAGATGCCCAAAATGATGGCGGGAAAACCGTACCGCAGTGAAGACCATTTTGTTTGCAGTGTGTTTGCTGCCTATCTGTTCAGGGATATTTTGAACTTTGAAAAGGATTATTCGCTGGTATATCCTGAAGATTTTTATAAATTTAATTTCAAAAAACTATACGAAGGCACAGCGGGGGATTATAATTATGAAAAACAGTAAATTTGAGGTAAGGGACGCCCGTAACCTGTCAATACTTACAGACTTTTACGAGCTGACCATGGCCAACGGCTTTTTTGAAAGCGGCCACAAGGATACGATAGGTGTCTTTGACGCCTTTTTCAGGAGAGTGCCGGACGGCGGCAGCTTTGCCATAAGCTGCGGCCTGGAACAGGCAATAGATTACATGGAAAATCTTTCTTTCACCGAAAATGACATAGATTACCTGCGCAGTAAAAATATTTTCAGCGAAGCGTTTTTAGATTATCTGCGCAATTTTAAATTTTGCTGTGATGTGTGGGCTGTGGAAGAGGGCACGCCAATATTCCCCAAAGAGCCGTTTATGGTTGTTGAAGGACCGATGATTCAGGCACAGCTGCTGGAAACAGCACTGCTGATACTTATGGACCACCCCACGCTGATAGCCACCAAAGCCAACCGCATTGTCCGCAGTGCAATGGGCAGACCGGTACAGGAATTCGGCGCCCGCCGCGCCCAGGGGGTGGATGCAGCCAACTACGGCAGCCGCGCCGCATACATAGGCGGATGTGTGTCCTCCTCCAATACCATGATGGAAAGGGATATGGGCATACCGGCTTCCGGAACGATGGCTCACAGCTGGGTACAGAGCTTTGACAGCGAATACGAAGCCTTTGAAACCTATGCCAGAATTTATCCGGACAATACAGTACTGCTGGTGGACACCTACAATGTCATCAAAAGCGGTATTCCCAACGCCATAAAAGTGTTTGACAATGTGCTGGCGCCCATGGGCAAAAGGCCGCTGGGCGTGCGTATAGACAGCGGTGATATAGCTTATCTGTCAAAACGCGCCCGCGCAATGCTGGACGCCGCCGGTTACAAAGACTGCAAGATAGTGGCCTCCAACGCGCTGGATGAATATATCATCAGGGATCTGCTGATAAATGATGCCAAGCTGGACTCCTTCGGCGTGGGCGAAAAGCTGATCACCAGCCGGACCAGCCCTGTGCTGGGCGGCGTGTACAAGCTGGTGGCTGTGAAAAAAGACGGGCAGTATATCCCAAAGATAAAAATCAGCGAAAGCTTTGAAAAAATCACCATACCTTACCGCAAGCAGATATGGCGCATATACTCCAAAGAAACCGGCAAGGCGCAGGCGGACTATATGACTGTTTATGACGAGGATCCGTCAGGCCTGGATGAAATAACCATATTCAGCCCGCTGGAGCCGTGGAAAAAACAGACGCTGACAAATATATATTTCAAGCCTTTGCTTGTGCCAATCTTCCGCAATGGCAAAAAGGTGTACAACAGCCCGGCCCTTAAAGATATAAGGGACTTCGCCATGAGACAGCTGGACACCCTTTGGGACGAGCTGAAAAGGCTGGAATACCCCCACAAATATTATGTGGACCTATCACAGAAACTGTGGGACGCCCAGCGCCGGCTGCTGGAAAATAATTCATAATGTGTGCAAGTCACAAAACTATTGAAAAACCTACTAAAATGGTGTATAAATAAAATGCTGAAAAAATAAGGGCCTTGGCCCGATAATATATAACACAATTATCACGGAGAAGAGAATGTTAGAATTAAAGAACATAAGCTATTCGGTAGAGGACAACGGGGTAAAAAAAGATATACTGAAAGATATCAGCCTGACAGTTGACGAAAGATTTGTAGTAATAACCGGGCCCAACGGTTCCGGTAAATCCACGCTGGCAAAGATTATTGCCGGTATAATAAAACCCACCCGGGGACGCATTATTCTGGACGGGGAAGATATAACCGACCTGTCGGTTACAGACAAGGCCAAAGCCGGCATCAGTTTTGCGTTCCAGCAGCCGGTAAGGTTCAAAGGAATCACCGTAAAGGATCTGATATCCCTGGCGGCGGGCAAAAAGATAAGCTTTACCGAAGCCTGTGACTACCTGTCAGAGGTGGGCCTGTGCGCAAGGGATTATATCAACCGCGAGGTAAACGGCAGTCTGTCCGGCGGCGAGCTGAAAAGAATTGAAATTGCTATGATACTGGCCCGCAGTACCAAGTTGTCACTGTTTGACGAGCCGGAAGCAGGTATTGACCTGTGGAGCTTCAACAGCCTGACAAGAGTGTTTGAAAATATGCATGAAAGCATAAAGGGCAATATAATGATAATTTCCCACCAGGAAAGAATACTGGATATTGCGGACAAGATAGTTTTGCTCAAAGACGGCCGGATACGGCAGATTGGCACAAAAGAAGAGATAATGCCGCAGATTTTGGGCGCAGTCGGTTACTGCCCGCAGATAAAGGAGTGATAAAGGTATGACATTGGATAAAATACAGCTGGATTTGCTGGAAAAAGTGGCGGATCTGCACGGAGTGCCCAGCGGCGCATACAACATCCGTTCCAACGGCACAAAGGCCGCCAGAAACACCACTGCAAATATAGATATAGTGACAAAAGATGATGTGGACGGAATAGATATAATAATCAAGCCGAACACCAAAAATGAAAGTGTGCACATCCCTGTTGTGCTGGCCGAAAGCGGTTTGCAGGAAACAGTTTACAACGATTTTCACATCGGTGAAAACAGCGATGTTGTAATTGTTGCCGGATGCGGCATACACAACGGCGGCGACGCCGCCAGCCGGCACTCCGGCATACACAGATTTTTTGTGGGCAAAAATGCCAAGGTGAAATATATCGAAAAGCATTACGGCGAAGGCGACGGCCGCGGTGAAAGAATAATGAACCCCACAACAGTTGTGGAACTGGCTGAAAACAGCTATATGGAGATGGAAACAGCCCAGATAAAAGGTATAGACTCCACCAACCGCAAAACTGTTGCCAAAATAGCCGACGGCGCCACACTGGTAATCGGCGAAAAGATTATGACCCACGGCAGCCAGGTGGCTGTAACCGAATTTGAAGTTGAGCTGAACGGTAAGGACAGCTCCACCCATGTGGTTTCCCGCAGTGTTGCCAAAGAGGACTCACAGCAGAAGTTTATATCCCGTGTATACGGCAACAACGCCTGTAACGGCCATACCGAATGCGACGCCATTGTTATGGACAACGCAAAGGTAAGCGCGATACCGGAAATCAAGGCTAACCACACCGATGCCAGCCTGATACACGAGGCTGTAATAGGCAAGATAGCCGGCGAACAGCTGATAAAACTGATGACCCTGGGTCTTACCGAAAAAGAAGCGGAAGAACAGATAATCAGCGGATTTTTGAAGTAATTAAAGAAAGCGCCTGCAACGCAGGCGCTTTTGTTTTTCACAAATATGATAATTTGATAAAAAAGCCATAATATTTCTTTATTTTACATGGCAGTTGGTATATAGTATATGTATTAAAGACAGAGGAGGCAGAAGAAAAATGGCAAATGAATATGATACAATGCAGATAATTTCCTCTGCCGCCGCGGCTGTCTGCGCCGGATATGTATTTTTGCACTGGCAGAATAACGGCCTCAGGGTGACAAGGTATGTATATGAAAGCCGGAAGATTCCCCAAGAGTTTGACGGTTATAAAATTTTGCAGGTGTCGGATTATCACAACACACGGCGGCTGAAAAATAAAATACTGGCCTTTTCCCTGGCGGAATGGGCGGATATAACGGTAATCACAGGAGATCTGGTGGACTGCCGCCGTACAGATTTGTCCGCCGGCCTGGACCTGGTAAAGGCTTTGTCCGCATCCACGCCGGTTTACTATGTCAGCGGCAATCACGAGGCCAGGATATCCGACTATCCGTCTTTCAGCCGTGATATACGCAGCCGGGGCGGAATTGTGCTGGACAATACCTGCATCCCTATATTCCGCAAAGGCGCACGGATAAACCTGATAGGCATGTCCGACCCGGGCTTTTATACATACCACCACAAAGGCAAAGGCAAGGAATACCGCAAAATCTTTACCAAAAATCTTGCGCGGATAAGCGCAGGCGTACAGGGACTGAAAATTCTTTTGTCCCACCGACCGGAGTATATAGAATGTTACCGGCAGGCCGGAATAGACCTGGCTCTGACCGGCCATGCCCACGGCGGCCAGTTCGGTATACCTTTTACAGACATTGGTGTGCTGGTGCCAAACCAGGGTTTTTTCCCGCCTTATGCCGCCGGCATGAAAAAGCTGGGGGACACCACCGAGATAATCAGCCGCGGAATAGGCAACAGCGTGTTCCCATTCCGCCTTGCCAACCGCCCGGAACTGGTAACAGTGGAGCTGAAAAAGATATAAAATCGGGCGGTTGTATAAATTTTATATACAATTAAAAAGCCCCGGCTGTTTTTACAGCCGGGGTTATTTTAAATTGAATTTTTTATTTCTTCCACAGAGGAGTACAGCCGGTCAAAATCTGCGGTTTTTCCCGAGCCAGTATTCTGGATAAGCCTTTCAAGGTTTTCAAACGGGTGTTCGGCAAGATATATTTTACTGCTGTCGGTGTTTGTAAAATATACCGTGACTGTCTCGTTTTTGCCGGCTGACCTGAGGTTTATTTGTATTTGGTCATCTTTGAATTTATATCCGGCAACGCCGTTGCCGTCATTAGCTAAAGTGAAGCTGCAACAGTCTGAAAGCACAAAACTCCCGCGGACTTTTGTGTATCGCTGTACAGAATAATCGTACTCTATGGCAGAGTAAAACAGATCACGCCATTTTACCGGCTCCGACTCGTCCTGTTTCATGTATATACTGGAGCCTTCCGAGAAAAGGTATAACTGGCCGCTGTCAGACAGGTATGATACGGCTTTTTCCCCGGCGAAAGAAGAATATCCGGCACCGATCATATAGTCAAATTTGCCGTTATCAAAAAAGTATACCTCGGTGTACTCTTTGTTATCTGTTCTGTCTCGGGTTGTGCATATCCGTGTGTTGTACCGGGAGTTTATGTATTCAAAATATATCCCTGTCCGGTGTCTTATATTTTGGCTGTCATTGATGACAGCGTTCATCTGCAAAGCAAAATTTTCACGGGAGTTATATTCATATTCTTTGTATTTGTCGCTGGACTTGTCAGAGATTGCTTTAAAAGGAAACAGGATATTGAATGCAATCAGCAGGCCACATACCGCAATTATTATTATCCTTGGGATAAGGATATTCAGAACTTGACGGAAGGCAAGAGGCCGGATCTTACCTTTTTCTCCCAGCCGGTAAATATCTGTTTTGCGTGCAGAAAGCCGTTTGACAATGTCTTTAAAATTTTCGGCAGAACATCTTATCATGACCGAATGTTTATTTCTGTCAGTAATGGCAATATATTTGTCCGCCGTGAAAGCCACGCATCTGCTGTCAACGGCAAACAATATTGTTCCGTCAAGGTCTAAACTACCGCCGACAACGGATATGGTATGCACTTCTCCGGCTTTGGTAAGCAGAAATTCACCGCCGGCATATTCCAGAAATTTTATATTTCTGCGATAAAGCCTGTCCAGCACAAAAGATATTACATATCCCAGACAAACCGCAGTAAGGGGAAGACTTTCCATAATACCGACCGACAATACAGCCAGCATATAAATTACAAACAGAAAGATAAAAAATACTGCAGACGCAAATGTTTTTGCTTTGTACTTTTTGGAGTATATTTTGTATGTGTCTTTTGCCTTCCGGCTGAAAGTCAAAATCTCTTTTTCTGTCAAAACTTGATTTTCTATTGTCATTTTATCCTCTTGATGAGATGATATATACTACTTGTATGCCTTCATTGTATCATTATAAAATTTGAAATTCAACATAACCTGATTTACTGCCGGCACAAAAGGGCACAATGATTGAAAAATGCCGTGACAACAAAAAAGCGGAAGTTGTGTAAAACTTCCGCTTTCTTATTATTTTGTGCCAGCCAACTCGCTTTGCAGCCATACTGCGCCTACATCCAGCGCGCTGTACAGTCCGTTTTTAACCCCCTGCTTTTTCATTCTGGCAATGGGGTCCAAAGTTGTGTCGGTGGAAATCAGTGATACATGTATCTTGTCTGATACAGTCTGGCCGCCCACCTCTTTTGTGCTCAAAACTTTCAGATATACTATAACCGGCTTTGACGGGTCACCGTAGTACATCTCGTCGCCGTTTCTCACAATAGGCAGGCCTTTGTATGTCAATGGTGTGTCCATTGGGCATTACCTCCTTGAAATATTCAGGGGGTCTCAGGCGAGATAGCTCTTTAAAAGACTTTGCAGTATATCGTCTCTGTCCAGCTTTCTTATCTTGTTGCGTGCCCCCCGGTGAGTTGTGATGTAGG
Organism: uncultured Oscillospiraceae bacterium; assembly: GCA_949297385.1. Taxonomy (GTDB): domain Bacteria; phylum Bacillota; class Clostridia; order Oscillospirales; family Ruminococcaceae; genus RGIG3102. Next base: position 6,637 of record CASFSP010000110.1, on the reverse strand, counting down.
TGGGGTCTTCAGAAAGAATGTATCCGACCAGCTGGTTTATGGGGTTGTAGCCCTTTTCCTGCAAAGCGTCGTACACTTCTTTTAAAGTTTGCTTTATCTCTTCATCTCTTTCATTGTAAATGGAAAAAACAGTTGTTTCGCTCATCCTACATCCTCCTTTTTACTATTACTATTGTACAGTAAAACTGTGATTATTTCAAGAGAAAAGCTTATCTTCTTAAAAATACATTTATTTTCGCCAAATTGTCCAAAATTTTCCGGATACATTCGTCGGCAATCCGGTCGGTCAAAGTTGCCTGTTTGTCACGCAGCACAATGTTGTATGCCATGCTCTTTTTGCCGGGCTCTATATGGCTGCCTTTGTACAGGTCAAACAGTTTTACGCTTTCCAGCTTGTCGCCACAGCTGTCTTTGATTATGTCCATAATCTCACCGTTGGTTATGGCATCATCACATACAACGGCAATATCTCTGGTCATGGCGGGGAAACGGGCCAGGGATACATACTGATGTACGCCTTTTACGCGGCCGAACAGCCGCCGGCTGTCTATATCTGCCACACAGACTTTGGTTTTTATACCGTAGTTGTTCAGGACTGTGGGGTGAATTTCGCCCAGGGTTGCCACTTTTACACCTTCGATGTAAACATCTGCGCAGCGTCCGGGGTGATATGTGCCTGCGCCGTCACTGCGTACAAACCTGATGTCGGATATATCCAGGCTCCACACCAGCTTTTCGATAACGCCTTTCAGGAAGAAGAAGTCTTTGCCCTCGCCATAGCAGCCCAGGATAAATTTCCGGGGTTCTTCCGGCAGGTCCTGGCCTTCAACCGGCAGGTATTCGGTGGCGTTTTCAAACAGGGATACGGACTGAACCCTGGCATTGTAGTTTCTGGCGATTACGTCCATCATGGAAGCCACAGCGGTGGTTCTCATTATGGATGTGTCCTCGCCCAGCGGGTTGGAAATTACCACCGGCTTTCTCAGCGGGCTGTCCTGAGGAATGTTCAGCAGGTCAAAGTTTTTGGGTGAGTAGAATGAGAAGGTTTCTATCTCGTAGAAGCCAAATCCCAGCAGTGCGTTTACAACCTTTTTGGTGAAGCGCTGCATTTCGGTGGGTTTGGCCACTGCAATACCGTTCATGATTGTGCTGGGCAGTTTATTGTATCCGTATACGCGGGCAATTTCCTCTGCTATGTCATTCATTTCGGTCACCTTGTCCTTGGCTATGTCATAGCGGTGGGTAGGTACTGTTATTTCGTCGCCCTTTACGCCAAAATCCAAAGACAGCAGGATTTTTTCCATCTCATCGCGGCTTATCTGTGTGCCAAGGATTTTGTTTATCTTGTCCACATCAAATTTTACATGTCTTTCGGTACGGGGCTGGGGATATACATCAATATAGCCGTCTACGATATCGCCGGCGTCCAGCTCTTTTACCAGCTGCAATGCCATCTGCAAAGCAGGTACGCAGTATTCCGGGTTCAGGCCTTTTTCATATTTGCCGGAAGCTTCTGTTCTGTGGTTCAGCGCGCGGCTGGTGGCCCTTACATTGGCGCCTTCAAAACAGGCGGACTCAAACACAACCATATTTGTGTCATCATATACACCAGAGTATTCGCCGCCCATGATACCGGCTATACCGATGGGTTCTTCGCTGTCGGCAATGACCAGCATTTTGTCTGTCAGCTTTCTCTGTACGCCGTCCAGTGTCATAATCTCTTCGCCGTTTTTGGCCAGACGGACATTGATGTGACCGCCTTTTACATATTTATAGTCAAAGGCATGCATCGGGTGGCCGTACAGCATCATGACATAGTTTGTTATGTCAACAATGTTGTTTATCGGGCGGATACCGCACATTCTCAGACGCTCTCTCATCCATTTCGGACTGGGTTTTACGCGTACATTTTTAATCATGCCGGCGGTGTATCTCTGGCAGTGCTCGGTGTCGTGAATAGTCACCTTCAGCAGGTCGTTTATATCTCCTTCGCCTTCGGGAAATTCCACATCAGGCATTTTGAACGGCACTTTGAAAGCGGCGCCGGCTTCTCTGGCCAGGCCCAATACGGACAGGCAGTCGGGACGGTTGGGGGTGATTTCAAATTCAACACTGTAATCGTCCATACCCAGGGCTTTTACCGCGTCGGTGCCAAGAGGCCATTCTTCGTCCAGCACCATTATGCCGTCTTCAACAGCGTTGGGGAAATCATGGGTTGTCAGGCCCAGCTCGGACAGTGAGCACAGCATACCGTTGCTGTCAACACCGCGCAGCTGGCCGTTGTGTATCTCTTTGCCGCAGGGCAGTATAGAGCCGTCCAGGGCCACCGGCACCAGGTCGCCGACTTTCAGGTTTTTTGCGCCGGTGCATATCTGCAACACTTCTTTGCCCACATCCACCATGCAGACAACCAGCTTGTCGGCGTGGGGGTGTTCTTTTATCTCCAGAATTTTGCCGATAACCACATTTTTGCATTTGTCAGCTTCGGTGGAAAATATCTCCACCTTCTGTCCGACCATGGTCATCTCTTCGCTGAATGTGTGTATATCACAGTCAAACGGAGCATATTCTTTCAGCCAATTAAGGGAAACATTCATTGTTCTTATCCTCCTTTAAAACTGTGACAAAAAGCGCATGTCGTTTTCGTAAAGCAAGCGCAGATCGTCAATGTTGTATTTCATCATTGCCAGTCTTTCAAGACCCATGCCGAAGGCAAAGCCCTGGTATTTGGTGCTGTCTATGCCGCAGTTTTCCAGAACTACCGGGTTGGTGACACCGCAGCCCAGGATTTCTATCCAGCCTTCGCCTTTGCACATGCTGCAGCCTTTGCCGCCGCATTTAAAGCATGTCATATCCATTTCGGCGCTGGGCTCTGTATAGGCAAAATGATGGGGGCGGAAACGCACCTTTGTCTGTTCGCCGAACATCTTTTTGACAAAAGCTTCCAGCGTGCCTTTCAGGTCAGCCATTGTCAGGCCTTCCTGTACCACCAGGCCTTCTATCTGATGGAACAGCGGTGAGTGTGTCGCGTCGATTTCATCAGCGCGGTATACACGGCCGGGAACGATAACCCTGATAGGCAGTTCCTGGCTGAGCATTGTGCGCACTTCCATCGGGCTGGTCTGTGTTCTCAGCAGCACATTTTCAGTGATGTAGAATGTGTCCTGTGTGTCGCGGGACGGGTGGCTTTTTGGCATGTTCAGCATTTCAAAGTTGTATTTGTCGTATTCAACTTCCGGGCCTTCCACCACTTCAAATCCCATGCCCAGGAATATCTCTTTGAATTCATCCAGAACCAGCTGCAGCGGGTGGCGTTTGCCCATTTCCAGCTCCTTGCCGGGCAGGGTTATATCAATTTCTTCTTCTTTCAGCTGCTTTTCCAGCATCCGCCGGTTCAACCGTGCAGTCTTGCTTTCCAGTGCCTGTTCGATGTCGGATCTTACTTCGTTGGCCAGGGCGCCCATAACAGGCCTTTCTTCGGCGCTCAGCTTGCCCATCTGTTTCAGTATAGCAGTAACTTCGCCTTTTTTGCCGCTGTATTTTACCCTGATTTCTTCCAGGGCAGACAGGCTGTCAGCGGTGCTGATTTCTTCCAGAGCTTTGGCTCTGATACTTTCCAGTTGCTCTTTCATTAGCTTCTCCTTTTATTTTCTAAATGGTGTGACAGGGGGGAAAACAAAAAAGCCTTCGCCCCCGTAAAACAGGGACGAAGACTGTATATCTCCGTGGTACCACCCATATTTTTGCACAACAAGCAAACACTCATTTTGCCTTTAACGGTGCAAGCCGGCGAAACCTACTGCGTTTTTCAGCTCCGCTTCTCCCAAGGGAACTTCACTTGTGTCTGTCTGCGCCTTTTCACCGGCCGGCGCTCTCTTTTCAAGACTTGTCACAAACTACTTTCCTTGTTCACAGAATTTAAAAACATTTTATCACCTTTTAAAAATTTTTGCAATAGTTTACACAAATATGTGTTATACTTTATCAAAAGATTTGCAGGAGGTGTTTATGTACACCATAGGCGTTGATATTACAACTGTTTCACGAATAAAGAAAAGTATGGAAAATCCCCGTTTTGCCCCCTTTGTTTTCGGGGAAAAGGAAAGGGAGATGTTTTGCAGCCAAAACCCGAAATATCCTTCTCTTGCGGCCAATTTTGCCGCAAAGGAAGCCTTTGCCAAAGCTTTGGGTAGCGGTGTGCGCGGTTTTGGCCTCAACGAAGTGGAAGTACTGCGCGACGAGGCCGGCGCACCATATTTTGCCTTTTCCGGCAGGGCGCTGGAAATAGTGCTGGCAGGCGGATATACGGCGCAGGTTTCCCTGTCTCACGAAGGAGACACAGCCATCGCCATGGTACTGCTGGAAAAGGAAATGCAGATAAAAAAGCTGTGATTTTGTGAGTAAATCACTTTAAACACCAGGGGATTTTTAGTATAATAAATCGATAACTTATTTATTATGAGTATGAAAAAGGAGAACAAAAATGCAGACTAACAGAAAAATTGCAGACAGCATTTACTATATAGGCGCCAATGACCGCAGGCTGGCGCTGTTTGAAAATATGTTCCCCATTGAAAACGGGATTTCTTACAACTCTTATTTCATAGATGATGAAAAAACAGCTGTATTGGACACGGTAGACCGCTTTGTGTCAGAGCCGTTTTTTGAAAATGTAGACAAACTGCTGGCCGGCCGCCGGCTGGACTATCTGGTAGTACACCACATGGAGCCTGACCACGCCGCCAACATAGGCAGACTGCTGAGAATGTATCCGGAAATGAAGGTGGTTTGCAGCGCCAAAGCTGGACAGATGATAAAACAGTTTTTCGGCACAGACCTGGGTGAACGCGCTGTATATGTAAAAGAAGGGGACAAGCTGGAACTGGGCAGCCACACACTGACATTTATAGCCGCTCCTATGGTTCACTGGCCGGAGGTAATGCTCAGCTATGAAGAAAAAGAGGGGATACTCTTTTCCGCTGACGCATTCGGCAGTTTCGGCACACTGGACGGCACAATATTCAACGACGAAGCCCTGATAGACGAAGCCTGGTACGCAGAAGCCGGCAGATACTACACCAACATTGTGGGCAAATACGGCCCCCAGACACAGGCTGTGCTGAAAAAAGCCGCCGGCCTGGACATAAAGATGATAGCTCCTCTGCACGGCTATATCTGGCGCAGCAACATAGGCGATTTTATTGCAAAATATGACCTGTGGAGCAGATACCAGCCGGAAGAAAAAGGCGTGCTCATCGCCTATGCTTCCATGTACGGCAACACCGAAAACGCAGCCAATGCCCTGGCTCTGGCCCTGGGTGAAAGAGGCGTAAAAAATGTTCGGGTAAAGGATGTTTCCGTAACAGATGTGTCCAACCTGATTTACCTGGCGTTCAAATACAGCCATATAGTTATAGCCAGCTGTACCTACAACCTGGCCATACACCCCAAGATGGAGCATTTCTTGCTGGATATGAAAGCCCTGAACCTGCAAAACAGAACAGTGGCACTGATAGAAAACGGTTCCTGGGCACCGGCAGTAATCAAAAATGCCACAGAGATATTCTCTTCCATGAAGGACATGAGAATAATGGAAGAAAAAGTGCTGATAAAATCCGCACTGCAAAGCGGCGAACAGATAGAAGTTTTGGCCGACGCTTTGGCAAAAGATGTAAAATAACAGGATATAAATATACCGTCCGGCAGTGAATAAAAAGCTTTGCCAGTCTGCATACTATATTCAGAACGATGAAACAGAGGTGCAGATATGGATATAAAAAGAGGCGAGGTTTTTTATGCCGACCTCAGCCCGGTGGTGGGCAGCGAGCAAGGCGGCACAAGACCTGTACTTATAGTTCAGAATGATGTGGGCAACCGCCATTCCCCGACGGTTATTGCAGCGGCAATAACCTCCCGACAGGACAAGACAAGCCTGCCCACACACATAGCCATAAAAGGCGACAGCTGCGGCCTGTCAAAGGACAGCGTGGTGCTTTTGGAACAGATACGCACCATAGACAAGCAGCGTCTGAAAGAAAAAACCGGCAGGCTGGATGACACAGACCTGCAAAAGGTCAACCGGGCGCTGAATATCAGCTTCGGACTTAATGATACTTATTGAAAAGACCCCGGGGTTCCGGGGCCTTTTTTGTTGCCATTGTGCGGCGGCAGATGATATAATTATCACAGAGGTGATATTATGCAAAAGAAAATTCTGCCGGTTCTCCTGGCTGTTTCGGTGGTTGCAAATATTATTCTTGGTTACACCATTTACAGCCAGAAACAGCAAGAACAGACCGAACTGAACAATTCTTTCAACGCCGAAATCAGCTTTGCTGTCAGCCGACGGCAGGATTTCTGCGAAAAGGGCGACAGCCGGAGCTATATTGCCACAGCCGCTCATGTCTACACCCGGTGCCGGATATATGAGAACAGCCGGAATTATGATTATGTGTACCATAGCCAACTGGACGAGCTGTACAATGTGATCAGCCTTCTGCCGCAGTATACATCCCGGGAGCCGGAAGAACTGCTGAAAGCGCTGCAAGGGCTGGATTTTGACCGGCAAAAGTCAGATATAGCCGCGCTTACCGAATTTACCGGACGGATAAGGGTGCAGGAGAAAAACAAAAGAGCG
>CASFSP010000109.1 GCA_949297385.1 uncultured Oscillospiraceae bacterium | reverse complement strand
TCCGTGTTTATCCATATTGTGTTTTCCCGTGGGGTTTCCGGCCGGGTGGTGCCGCCCACGATTTTAAAGTTCAGCCCGGCGCCACCCGATTTAAAATTTATAGTTTTATCCCGGCTATCCAGCACGAATGTATACCAGACGCCGGCGGTCAGCTCAGCTTCGTTTTCACCGCCGCTTCTGACGGAATAGCTCTGTCCGTCTATGGTAAAGGCAGTGTATGTGCCGCCGGCCGTGGCCTTGAACTTGCCGTTGGCGCCAGAGCCGGACAGCACATTGCCCGACTGGGTGTAGACAAACATGCCATTGTCGGCCCGGTTCACAATGCCATTTGCATCCTTATCATAAAAATCAGCCTGCATATCACCGGCACCGGAATTAAATACAGCATCTGCCAGATCCTGTTTGGTTGCAGTTTTCTCTGCATTTTCATTAATAACAGGTATCACTACGCTTCTTACCACCTCTTCCACCTTTTCCTGCATCCGCCTGGCGGAAAGATTTGGTGTATCGGCCATACCTACAACACCTCGGCCGACCAGGTCTGCCTCGGTTATTTTTTTCAGTTCCATATTCTCCTCCTATCTGTAAAATCTGCCCTTGGTATATTCAATCCCTATCTCTGACAGGCCAAATGGTTCATTTATACTGTCATTTTCAAACCTGAAAGCCGTTTTGTTCACGCCTTTTATCCTTACAGACCTACTTATGGTTTTTGGGGTTTTGTCACATGACCATGTGAATTTTGACCACTGAATATCTGACCATTTGAAATATCGGCAGGTGGTATCATCGTAAAACATCTGCCTCCATATACCTTTTATCTGTGCAAAAGCTTTTACTGATGTGCGCAGTGAAACATCGCACACAGCCCACAGTCTGTATATATTTTTCTCCTCTGCCGCCGTGTTGTCTTTAAAATCTCCTGTCTGCCACACGGCAGTTATAGGCTGTCCCCGGTCGTTATAACTGGCCGGTGACAAAAAATCCTCATAAAACCTGCCTATCCTGCCATCCATATCTGCAAAACACAGCCTGCCTCCCTGCACAAACAACAATCTTATCCGCCTGTCAATTTTCCAGTGATAGGCTTCATACTGAAAATTTGAATACTCTTTATCCAATTCAAAACTTTTTTGCAGGCTGTCCAACAAGTATATTTCCTGCCCCAAGGCTATAACATAAAAATCATTGAAAGCCACAGCCCGGGCATTTTCCAGACTTTTTGCAGAAAGCAGTGACGGATTTATATAAAAACTTCTCAGTTGTGTATAGTACCGCTGCCGGTATTCATTTTTTGTTATTGCATATACTCCTGAATCTGTCAGAAACAACGGGTCATTTGTCAGATTTACAAAGCTTGACTTTGCAATTGCCGGCGGTCCGTGCATAGTGCTGGATACCTGATAGGAATAAAAATTCTCATCACTTCCCCGGCATTCCAGCACAAAAATATTCCGTGATATACCACCGGTATTTTTGTGCACAAACAGCTTGTCAGCACTGCGGCTGTATCCCATAATATCGCTGTTATCACCGCCTATTATCTGTGTGCTGTCATTGCCGAACAGAAAAGGATTGCCTGCCGACGAAAACCACTGTCTGCCGGGATGGGCTTTACTTCCGCTTAAAAACAATGTATCCTGTCTTCCGCCTTTGCCAAAAGCTGTTATAACCGTACAGCCCTCAGGGGATAAATCTGCATTTTCAGCTGCTTTTTCGTACTCTATATACACATTGTCCTCATTGCCGTCCCTGGATATTGGTGGCGGAGAACTGAATGTAATTATGCCGGCTGCTCGGTTTACGGTAAAGCCATTGTTTTCTTTTATCTCTGTGCTGTTGCCGTCTGCCGAAAAAATCAAAGCTGACACCGGACCTTCCCCCACATTCTTCCGGCTTAGCAGATATTCAATGCTTTCACCGTCTGATATAAAACTTTCTTTTCTTTTGTCTGTCAGTATATTTACCTGCTCATAAGGCTGCCCGCCGCCGCAAGGCGTTCTGTGCACATATACCACAGGTACATAAGCCTTTTCCCTTACGGCTGAAAAGCTTTCGCCGTCATACACCAGAAAATTTTTTCCGTCAACAATATACAAACATTTCCCTATCTGAACGCTTCGGCTGAAATCATCGTTAGCAGTCTGCCATACCGGTTCACCCTGTATATAGAAAGTGTTTTTGCAGTGGATAATACATTGTGTACCTTCGCCGGTGACATAAAAATGTATTCCGTTTATATTTCCTTCCCACTGTTTTTCATCCAGCTGGTAGCCTGTCCTTTTTCGCACCTTTCCCACTTCGCTTCTCACCATATTCAGCCCGTCGGTGCTTCTTTGTGTCGAAACATTTCCCGACGAGTGGGCATAATCCACACCTTTAAATGTGTCAAAAGTGTACACACTGCTCCCGCCTTTATATGTACTTTTCGCCATAATCACACCACCTCTGATCCGTAGCAGTCAGTTATCGCTGTTTCCCGCGCTCCGGCCGCCTTTTGCAGGCTTTCTAGAAACCTCTGTCTGTAAACAGTATAAAAATGCTCATCTTCCTTGTCAGCATACATATATGCTGCCAGTCCAAGCGGCAGGCAGAAGCTGCATAAAATCCGGTCCATGTCCACATCTTCATACAGCCGGCTGATTTTTACAGGTTCTGTCAGAAGCTGCCTCTCGTTTTTTTGCCTTATCCGGTTTTCCGCCGCCAGGCTTTCCGCCAGCACCATATTCAACCACTTTATACATATATCCTTGCTCTGGTAATCCTGCGGATTCTCAGCTGATATGGCAAGGGATGTATCTATAATATCCTGTGCTGTCATTATCAGACTCCTTTCTTTTATATTTCAGGCGGCTTTAAAGCCGCCTGTTTTGGGGAAATTTATATTTTATTTTTATTCAAAGGTTTTCTCACTGACCGCAGAGTCAAACATACTGTCCATGTGGGCATAGGCTTTGACTGTGGTTTTTGACAGCACCCCGGGGTTGGCTCCCTGTATCGCAGTGGGTGAATATCTGGGGTCCGATCCGTCGGTTGTGTAATATATCTTCGCAGAAGATTCTGTACAGGTGATTGCACCCCGTTCGGATATCTGCGGCGCCGGGCATATCTTGCCTTTACCGCTGCCGGTATCAACCTCCACATATACACCGCAGGCTCTGGGAGCAAACACAAAGCAGTCATAATACTCCCTGCCTTCCAGGAGATGACCGGAAATACCAGGCGGGTCTTTATGCAGTTTGGTTTCGTTCATTTTTACAGGCGCTGTGGCCGCATTTTTGTGCACTATCATAAAGTTCACATTGGCAGGCCAGCGGGTGGCAGGCACTTTTATAACCTGCATGTTGTCATAGCTGCCTACAATACCTTTGGCCAGGGCCTCTTTGCCAAGACTCTCCACCGCCATAAATTCGTCAGAATGTTTCAGCATTTTGTACCCCTGAGTAGACACAAACAGCATCCTGTCATAAGCAGGCACCTCTTTGTCGTCCAGCACTGCGGTAGCATCGCTTATCCTTTCGCATATATTTGACTTGCTCAGTGATGTTTCATTGCCCACAATTATGCCGGCTTTATTGGCCAGCTTGCCAAAAACATATCTGTCAAACTCCGGAACGGCCCTTTCGGCTATCTGCAAAAGCAGCATTTTGCCTGCATTTTTTGCATAACCCTGGTCCGCGTCATTGCCTTTGTCTATCGTCAGTGCAAAACTGCGGTCCTGGGTCAGGGTCAGTTCCTGAATAATATCCTGCATCTCTGTGGGTTCACCGTATCTGCTGGTGCCGCTGCGTTTGTAGTCACTCATGGGTACGGTGATAGGTGTGAGAATTTTCACGGTTTTTGCACCGGTAAACTCATAGTCGTTGCACAGCTTGCCTGCTATAAGGCTTTCCCTGACAAAAGCGCTCTGGGTCATGTCACTGTGCAGTGTAAACAAATTGATTGCCATATATTTCTCTCTCCTTTTTCAATTAAAATTCTGCCAAAGCCTGCATAAAACCTGCGGCAAAGGGATCTTTTTCTCTTTCGCCGCCCTCGCTGGCCAGTGTCAGCGGCTCTTTTGTTTTTTCAGCCAGCTGCGCTTTAAGACGGGCGTTTTCCTTTTTCAGGTTCTGGTTTTCAATTTCGGCCATCACCTGTTGTATGCTGGTGCCTTTTTCCAGCATTTTTACTGCTTCTTCAGGCAGCCTTTCCAGAATATAATCTGCCAGCCGTTCCTTGTCCACGGCGCTTTCAGTCTTTTCTTCCCGTGCTTTTTCTGGCTGCTGTGTCTGCTCCAGCTTCCATTCCTGCTTTTCTTTTTCCTGCATATTTTCACCTCCGTTTCCGTGGTTTGCGGCTGTCTGCCGGTTTCCACAGCTATATGATAACGGCTGTCAACCCCGTTTTCATCCCATCTTTTTCCCCTGTTTTTCGTCCCATATTCCTCCCATGCCGCTTTTTCGCTCTGCCGGCCGGACTATGTCATGCCGTATGCAAAAAATCCCATAAAAATCCCCTGTGTTTCATACAAATAAAAAAAGCCCCGAAGGGTATTTCTCCCTTCGGGGCATGGCCGTAAAAAACAAAAAGCGGGTGAAAATCACCCGCTAAAAGTTTACTATCACAAGCCGCTGTAATTATTTGAATTTACGTTTACGAGCTGCTTCAGCTTTTTTCTTGCGTTTTACTGACGGTTTTTCGTAATGTTCACGTTTGCGAACTTCTGCAAGAACGCCTGATTTTGCACATGAACGCTTAAAGCGACGAAGTGCTGAATCCAATGATTCATTATCTTTAACTCTTATCTCTGACATCTTTTTCACTCCCTTACGCTTTTTAGCTCTATTTGCCCAAGACATTCCTGCCTTGAACATCACAAAATAATTATACAGATATTAACCTGTCTTGTCAACAAAAACTTTATATAAACATGGTAATTTGTTGATATTTTTGCAGTCGGTACAAACTTTATTTTGCCACAATATTTACCAGCTTGCCGGGAACATAAATCTGTTTTACAATGCTCTTGCCTTCCAGCTGTGCCTTGACATTCTTCTCTTTCAGGGCCAGGGCAATGATGTGGTCTTTATCGCTGTCAGCGGCAACTGTAACCTTGCCTCTCAGTTTGCCGTTTACCTGTACCGGTATTTCCACTGTGGAGTCAACGCATTTTGCCTCGTCATATTCCGGCCACTGTGCAACGCTTGCCAGGCCTTCATAGCCCTGCTGTGCCCACATCTCTTCGGCCATGTGCGGTGCAAAGGGGCTCAGCAGCAGTATAAGTGTTTTCAGCTCGCCTTTTGTAACGCTCTTTTTGGTGTACAGGTCATTCACGGCGCTCATCATGGCGGCAATGGCTGTGTTAAAGCCCAGGTGCATTATATCTTCTGACACTTTTTTGATAAGCTTGTGGAAGGTGGATTCCATATCTGCGGAATATCCTTCTTCATCAGTTACCATATCCTGCAAGCCCCATACTCTGTCCAGGAAACGGGAACAGCCTTTTATGGAGCTCTGGCTCCACGGAGCAGCCTTTTCAAAGTCGCCCATAAACATTTCGTACATACGGAATGTGTCTGCGCCATACTCGTTTACAATGTCATCGGGGTTTACCACATTGCCGCGGCTCTTGGACATTTTATCGCCGTTTTCACCCAAAATCATGCCGTGGCTGGTTCTCTTTGCATACGGTTCCGGACAGGGAACTGCGCCGATATCATACAGGAATTTGTGCCAGAAACGGGAGTACAGCAGGTGCAGTGTGGTGTGTTCCATACCGCCGTTATACCAGTCTACCGGCATCCAGTATTTCATCCGGTCCCAATCGGCAAATGTTTTGTCGTTGTGCGGGTCGATATAACGCAGGAAGTACCAGGAAGAACCGGCCCACTGAGGCATTGTGTCTGCCTCTCTCTTGGCCGGGCCGCCGCAGCAGGGACATGTGGTGTTTACCCAGTCTGTAACCCTTGCCAGCGGGCTGTCGCCTTCACCGGTGGGCTCGTAGTCTGTCAGCTCCGGCAAAACCAGCGGCAGCTGGTCTTCCGGTATGGGCTGCCAGCCGCATTTTTCACAATAAACCATGGGTATCGGCTCGCCCCAGTAACGCTGACGGGAGAATATCCAGTCACGCAGTTTGTAGTTGACCTTTTCTTCGCCTATACCTTTTTCTTCCAAGTATTTTACAATGGCTTTTTTGGCCTCTTCAACGCTCATTCCGTCCAGGAAACCGCTGTTTATCATCTGGCCGCTTTCACAGTCGGTATAAGCAGCTTTGGTCACATCGCCGCCTTTGACAACTTCAATAATCGGCAGGCCGAATTTGGTTGCAAATTCCCAGTCGCGTTCATCATGTCCGGGAACGGCCATAATTGCGCCGGTGCCATAGGAAGCCAGTACATAGTCGGAAACAAAAATCGGAATTTCCTTGCCTGTAACAGGATTTATGGCCTTTACGCCTTTCAGCATAACGCCTGTTTTCTCCTTGGACAGCTCGGTTCTTTCCATGTCGCTCTTTTTGGCCGCTGCTTCACGGTAAGCGATCACTTCGTCATAATTTTCCAGTTTGTCTTTCCACATATCCACATATTTGTGTTCGGGAGCGATAACCATGTATGTGGCGCCAAACAATGTGTCCGGTCTTGTTGTGTATATTTCCAGCTGATGTCCTTCGGTGGTATCAAATTTTACCTGTGCACCTTTGGAACGGCCTATCCAGTTTTTCTGCTGGGAAACAACAGGCGGAATAAAGTCAACGGTGTCCAGACCGTCAATCAGCTTGTCTGCATATTCAGTTATTTTCAGCACCCACTGGCTTTTTACCTTGTGCACAACCTGGCCGCCGCAGCGTTCGCAAACGCCGTTTACAACTTCTTCGTTGGCCAGAACACCTTTACAGCTGGTACACCAGTTTACATTCATTTCCTTTTTGTATGCCAGGCCGTGTTTGTACAGCTGCAAAAATATCCACTGAGTCCATTTGTAATATTCCGGGTCAGTGGTATTTATCTCCCTGTCCCAGTCAAAGGACAGGCCCAGGCTTTTCAGCTGGCTTTTAAATCTGGCAACATTGTTTTTGGTTACAATTTCCGGATGAATGTGGTTTTTCATTGCAAAGTTTTCTGTGGGCAGACCGAAAGCATCCCAGCCCATGGTAAACATAACATTGAAACCGTTCATTCTCTTGTATCTGGAAATTATATCCATGGCAGTATAAGAACGGGGGTGACCCACATGCAGGCCGGCGCCGGACGGATAGGGGAACTCTATCAGGCCGTAAAATTTCGGCAGTGAATAGTCGTCCTTTGTCTTGAATGTTTTATTTTCGTCCCAGACCTTCTGCCATTTGGCTTCGGTGGTTTTAAAATCGTATTTCATCTTTCTTCTCTCCGCAAAATTAAATTTTATGCAAAATTATTCCAAATCGATGGCTACCTCTTCACCGTCTGCCCAAAGTTTGTCCAGATTGTAGTAATCTCTTGCCTCCGGGTGGAAAATATGAACAATAACGGTATCATAGTCCATCAATATCCAGTTTTTAGACTCGTATCCCTCCACTCTTGTGGGTTGCAGGGAATATAGCTGATTTAGCTTGAAATCAACCTCATCCGCCAGAGATTTTACCTGTGTTGTGGAAGTACCGGTGGCAATGACAATATAGTCTGTTACTATTGTCAGGTCTTCTATTTTCAACACTTTTATCTCGCGCGCTTTCTTCTCGTCTAAAATTTTGGCGATAGCCGTGGATAGCTCTAAACCCTTCATATTTCCTCCTCTGGTTTAAATTTGCCCGCCCC
>CASFSP010000108.1 GCA_949297385.1 uncultured Oscillospiraceae bacterium | reverse complement strand
TTGAAGAAAATTTCAGCTCCGTACATTTTTTCTATAACACTTCTGGGTGCTTTGCCTTTTCTGAAACCGGGAACAGTCATTTCTGCGCTGGCTTTTCTGAAAACTTTGGAAATAGCTTTTTCAAATTCGTCGGCAGCAACTTTGAATTCGATTTCAACAGTGTTGTCTGCAACCTTTTCATTTCTGATTAATTCCATATTTTTAAAACTCCTTAAAATGTTTTTATTTAAAATTTATGGCATCACAACAGTAAAATTGCTGTGACTGATTAATTATATCACACTTAATTTGATTTATCAATTATATAAGGGCAAAAATTGAGGGCATCCGCAGAAATAAGCTTGTATTTTATACCGTCAGATACTCCGTTAAATGCATAGTTTATGGTTTTGCCGTGAAGATGCCCATAAAAGCATCTTCGAATATTGTAATTCATAAGTGTGTCGATAATATGATTGGCTCTTTGTTCCTGATAAATTGTCGGATAATGCAGGAAAACTATCTTTTCTTTCGGACTTTGGATATAGTCCAGTGACGCCTTCAGCCTTCCGGCTTCACGCAGAATAACCTTTTCGTCCTGCGCCTGTCCATTTTCAAAAATCCAGCCCCTGGTGCCGCAAATCACCACATCCTCCACTTCATAGCTGTTGTTGTGCAGAAACTTTATGCTGTCCAGGTTGTTTTGCGCCAGATAATCATTGAGTTTTTTTGTTGTCTGCCACCAGTAGTCATGGTTGCCTTTGGATATGATTTTTTGACCCGGAAGGCGGTTGATAAACTGAAAATCAGGCAATGCCTGCTCCAAAGTCAGTCCCCAGGAGATATCGCCCGGGATAACAACCGTATCCTGTGGTTTTACCAGCTTTGACCAGTTGCTTTCCAGCCTTTGCCAGTGATTTTCCCAGCCCGGAAAAATATCCATTGGCTTTTCTGTTCCAAAAGACAGGTGCAGGTCGGCTATAACAAAAATTGACAAGTTAACCTCCGAATAAAAATGCTTTAATGATACACAATACAGTTTAGCACAAAAGAAAGGATAAAGCAAAATTTTTGATATGAATGAAAATGTTATAAAAAATATAAACTGTGAAATATCCCGGTGTATTTACCATGACGGGCTGTCAAACTGCACGGCAAAATATATAGATATAAAAGAACATAAATCGCTGACAGGAGTCACTGTGGTGTGCGATACTTTCCGTCAAAAATAAAGGAGGCCTTGAAGGTCTCCTTTATTTTTATCTTAAATCAAAGAGCAATTCTCAAGAATGTCTTTTTGCCTTTTTTGACTATAAAGCTGTCCTTGAACTGTTCTTTTTCAAAGGCTGTATCAATGCTGGTAACTTTTTCTTCATTTACCAGGATACCGCCCTGCATAACCAGTCTTCTGGCCTCTGATTTGCTGGGTGCCAGCTTTGCAGCTACAAGCAGGTCAAGAATTGCTATTTTTCCATCTGTAAATGCGTCCTCAGACAGTGCAAATGAAGGCATGGAATCGCTGTGTACAGCACCGCCGAACAGCTCCCTGGATGTCTTCAGGGCAAGATCCGCATCTTCTTTGGAGTGTACAAGCTCTGTGAGTGTGTAAGCCAGCAGTTCTTTTGCCTCGTTGTAAGCCGCGCCACCGCGTTTTACAAACTCGTCAATTTCTTCCAGCGGAACCAGAGTGAGCATTTTCAGGCAGTTAGCCACATCGGCATCGTTGATATTTCTCCAATACTGGAAAAATTCGTAAGGTGATGTTTTTTCGGGATTGAGCCATACAGCGCCTTTTACAGTTTTGCCCATCTTTACACCGTCAGCTGTTGTCAGCAGATTGAATGTCATACCAAAAGCGTCTTTGCCGTCTTTTTTACGGATAAGCTCTGTACCAGCCAGGATATTTGACCACTGGTCACTGCCGCCAAACTGAGCTATACAGCCATGGTCGTTGAACAGGCGGTAAAAGTCATATCCCTGCATCAGCATATAGCTGAACTCGGTAAATGTAAGGCCTATTTCTCTCTCCATTCTAACTTTGAAAGCTTCGGCGGAAAGCATTTTGTTTACAGTGAAATAGAAACCTATCTCCCTCAAAAACTCAACATAGTTCAGCTTCAAAAGCCAGTCTGCATTGTTGAGCATCAGGGCCTTGCCATCGGAAAAATCTATAAACTTTCTCATTATGGTCTTGAACTTTTCGCCGTTGGAGTCAATCTCCTCTTTGGACATAACACGGCGCATATCAGCTTTGCCGCTGGGGTCGCCTATCATACAGGTGCCACCGCCGATAAGGGCTATCGGTCTGTGGCCGTACATCTGCATATATCTCATTACCATCATCTGCAAAAAGTGTCCTACATGCAGGCTGTCGGCTGTTGGGTCAAATCCGATGTAAAATGTAATTTTCTCTTTGCCCAGCAGATCCCTTACATAGTCAGCATCTGTGACATTGGCAATAAGTCCTCTTTCCTGCAACAGGTCAAATACATTGTCCGGCAATTTTCTACCGTTGAATTCCATTTTCAGTACCTCCTATATCTGTGTTTCTGACAGGCGCCAAAATGAAATAAAAAACGCCGCCTGCCAATATAATCGGCAGAGGGCGTTAAAAATTAACACGGTACCACCTCTGTTTACAGCAGCCTCACGGCATACTGTCTCACAAAGTACAAGACTTTTAATTCTCTAACGGGAACACCGTCGGCGCCTACTGTAATTTTCGGGCCGCCGCTCGAAAGGGTATTCACTGAAAACTCAAAGTCGTGCTTTCACCGGCCGCACTCTCTCTTTACCGCACTTTTTCAGTTACTTTTCTTTGTCATAGCGTTTTAATTATATGGATAAATAATATCATTGCGCCAGGCTGTTTGTCAACCGTTTTTTGAACTTTCGATCATTTCCCTGGCATTGAGCAAAGCTGTTGGGGTTATATTTTCGCCTGAAATAATTCTGGCGATTTCCCTTACTCTGTCTTCGCCTTCCAGCCGGCGCACATGTGTATAAGTGGCGCTGTCATCAGTAACCTTTTCTATCAGCATGTGATTGTCCGCAAAGGCCGCAATCTGCGGCGAATGGGTAACGCACAGCACCTGTTTACCCTTTGATGTGTCTTTCAGAAGCTTGCCTATTTTTACGGCGGCTGAACCTGAAACACCGGCATCTATCTCGTCAAAAATCAGGGTGTGTGTATCCTCTTTTTCCGCCAGCACACTTTTTATGGCCAGCATTATCCTGGACAGTTCGCCGCCTGAGGCAATTTTTGCCAGGGGTTTGGCAGCTTCGCCTTTGTTGGTGGATATCACAAATTCAATATCATCCCGGCCGTCGGCAGTAAAGTCTTTCTTCTCGCAGGACAGATAGAACTTTACAAAGGGCATATTAAGAAATTCAAGGGCCTGATGTATTCCCCGTGACAGTTTTTCAAACACTTCCTTGCGGCTTTGGGTAAGTCTGTCAGCAGAAATGGACAGCTTGTCAACTGCCACTTTCTGCTGCCGAAACAGCTGTTCCAATCTTTCCCGGGCAAACTCAATTTTTTCCAGTTCAGCCTTGCTGTTTTCGTAATAAGCCAGAACATCTTTTACTTCGGGACCGTATTTTCTTTTCAGTTTATAATATGTGTCCAGCCTTTCTTCAATCCGGTCAATGCTGGAAATATCCACATCAAAATCATCCAAAAAGTTTTTAAGGTCAAAGCCTGTATCCTGCGCCGCGGCGGCACATTCATTAAGACGCTCACTTATATCAGCCAAAACATCTGAACAGTCTGTAATACCGGAAATATCAGCACAGGCCTGCTGCAACATGGACAGTGCGCCCATATTGTCATCACTGCCGAAAAGATATTCATAAGCGCTGGAAAGCCCTTCCAAAATATTTTCCGCATTTTTTATAAGCTTTTTATCGGCGTTAAGCTGCTCTTCCTCTTCTTCACTCAACCGCGCGCTCTCAATCTCTTCAACTTGAAAGGAAAGAAGATCCAAAGCTTCCTGTTTGTTTTTGTCAACCTCTTCCAGCTGTTTTATCTCTTTGTTCAGCCGTGTGTATTCTTTGAAAAACTGCCGGTATGTGGCCTTGACGGCACTGTCTGTTCCGAAAGAGTCCAGTATATCAAGGTGCTTTGCAGGGTTTAACAACCGCTGGCTGTCGTGCTGTCCGTGAATATTTATGGCATCGCTGAACAGCCGTTTCAGCACCGAAACAGGATATGGCACACTGTTTATTCTGGCACTGCTTTTTCCGTCGGCGGTAATCTGCCTGGAAACTATACAGTCGTCCGACAGATCAATGTCCATTTCAGACGCCTTATCTGTTATGCTTTGAGACAAATTTTCAAACACAGCCACAATAGACGCCTTTTCTGCGCCTGTCCTGACTATATTTTTGGAAATTCTTTCACCCATTATCGCATTTATAGAGTCGATAATTATCGACTTGCCGGCACCGGTTTCACCGGTAAGACAGGTAAAACCTTCTTTGAAAACAATGTCTGCTTTTTCGATAACCGCTACATTTTCAATTATAAGTTCACAAAGCATAATTTCACCAACTTACTTGATGTATTTTCTCAGCTTCTCGCACAGGTCTTTTGCTATTTCTTCTGTGCGCACAAGAATAAATATTGTATTTTCACCGGCCAAGGTGCCTACCACACCCTCCCAGTGCAGGCTGTCAAACACTTCGCAGGCTGCCTGAGCCATAGCCGTATGGCACTTTATTACCACAGTGTTCATGGCATAATCTACCGTTTTGATAGATTCGGAAAAGATGTAGTCAAAGCGGTTAAATGTGGCTTTTGTATCTTCCACAATAGTGTTCTGCGCATATTTGTACTCACCGTTGGAAGATACAATCTTTACCAGGTTCAACTCTTTGATATCCCTTGAAACAGTAGCTTGTGTTACTTTAAAGCCTTCTTTTTTCAAGTAATCCAAAAGGACTTCCTGCCTGTCAATGTTGTACTCGCTGATTAGAGAAAGTATTTTCTTGTGTCTGGCCTTTTTCATAAGCATCTCCTTTGTTTTATCTTGATTTTAATTTTTTATCTACCTTTTCCAGCTGTCCCAAACCACCCTGAGTGTATATTGAAACATATTTTTCCGATAAGCGGACATATACACTGTCCTCTTTTCCGATTTTTATATAATCCGCGCCGTCAAAAGCTATATAGGCTTTCTGGTCGTTGTGGTCCTGCGCAGTTATTTTCAGGCATTTGTCACTTCCCAAAACCATGGATGTCCTGTTCAGGGTATGAGGTGCAACCGGGCTTAAAACCATAGCATTCAGATCGCTGTCTACTATAGGTCCTCCCACCGAAAGAGAGTAAGCCGTCGATCCTGTGGAAGTAGCCACAATAATACCGTCGCCGGCAAAATTCATCAGGATATTGCCATTGCAGTAAATGGCCAGGTCAACAGTATTGCTGTATGCATATTTGGATATAACTGCATCATTGAGGCAATACATCCATGGGCCTTCGTTTATTTTTACCTGCAAGAAGAAATGTTTTTTTATTTTGAAAAAATCATTGTCCTCTATTCTGTCCAGAGTATCCAGCTCAGAAGGTTCCAGCGCCGTCAGAAATCCCAGATGTCCGGTGTTTATTCCCAATATAGGCTTTCCGCTTTCAGCTGCCTGTTTTCCGATATTAAGTATCGTGCCGTCACCGCCGACTGTTATAATAACATCGCACCATTTCAGCCCCTGCGAAAAATCAACCGTTTCTACCGGGGATTTCACCATAACTTCTTCATCGGCGCACAGCCTGCATGTATGTCCTGCTGACGACAGCTTATCTATGACTTTTTCTGCTGTCTGCCGGCTGTTTTCCTTTGTCGGGTTTACTTTCAATAAGAAATTCATCTACTCACCCAGGCTTTCCTTTGCCTGCATTACAATATCATCCACATCCTGCCGGCTGACAATGGGCCGCCGGTCTTTTTTGGATATTACAATAAGAAATTCTATATTGCCTTCCGGTCCCTTTATGGGCGAAAATGTAAGTTTGTGCACAAAAAATCCGTTATCATTGGCGTACCGCATAACGGTGTTTATCACTTCTTTATGTGTTTCACTTTCGCGCACAACGCCTTTTTTACCCACTTTTTCCCTTCCGGCTTCAAACTGCGGCTTTACCAGGCATACACCTATCACATCATCAGTAGATATGGCTGCCGCCACCGGGAATATATGCTTCAAGGATATAAAAGACACATCAACGCTGAAAAAATCTATTTTTTCATCCAGCATATCCAATGTCACATTTCTTATGTTGGTTTTCTCCATGTTTTTTACACGGGGATCACTGCGGAGTTTCCAGGCCAGCTGTCCGTAGCCCACATCGACTGCATACACCTTTTGCGCTCCGTTCTGCAACATACAATCGGTAAAGCCGCCGGTAGATGCGCCTATATCCATACAAACTTTGCCGTCAAGATGAAAATCGTACAGCTCCATGGCTTTTTCCAGTTTAAGTCCGCCGCGGCTGACATATTTAAGGTCTTTTCCGCGCACTTCCACGGTATCGGTATCCTTTATCATTGTACCGGCCTTGTCCGCTTTCTGATTGTTTACAAAAACTATGCCGGACATTATCAGGGCCTGAGCCCTCTGCCTTGACGGCGCATATCCCTGCTGAAAAATATATTGATCCAATCGTATTTTCATCTGTCACCTTTTATATCTTTTACTATACTTTCACTGTCCAGCGCACACAGCTGCCAAAGCTGGTTTACATTGGCCCGCTTTACTGTGTAATTTGCAACACAGTGACTGCTGTACTTATTCTTAAACCCATTGGTCAGCAGTTCCAGCGCAAACTTTTCACTGACACTGCCGCTTTCCACATGCTCTTCATAAAAATGAACATTTCTGTATTTCATAGCCTGGTTTACAGCCTGCTGCGGCAAAGGATTCACCACATTCAGTTTTAAAATATCGGCGTTTATCCCCTCTTCTTTCAGCTTCTGAACAGCCTGCACACACTGTGAAAAATGTCGGCCATAACATATAATCAGGCTGTCCGCATCGGGCGTCCGGCTTACAATGTCATAAGGATTGGCCGTGCATTCATAGTTTTCTATAAGATTTTCCTGTCCGCCCCTGGGATACCTGAGAACCTTCGGTCCGGTATATTCGTTCAGCATATAATTCTGCCAGTACAAAAGCTCTGAATAATTGGACGGGCAAACCACAAGGGTATTTGAGTAACTGGAAAAAATGCTTATATCATGTATGCCCTGATGTGTTTCTCCGTCACCGGGAACCAGTCCTGCACGATCTATTCCGAACATAACATTCAGATTGAGCAGCATCACATCATGTATATACTGATCCATTGCCCTTTGCATAAAAGTGGAATACAGGCAGACAACTGGCTGCATGCCGGCTTTAGCCAGGGCCGCGGCAAAAGTAACCGCATGTTCCTCCGCCATACCTACATCAAAAAATCTCTGCGGGTGGTCACGGTAAAAGAACTGCAAACCTGTACCATATTTCATCGCTGCGGTCATGGCACATATATTTTCATTTTTGTTGGCTGTTTCGGAAAGATTTTTACCAAAAACAGTAGAAAAAGAATCTTTTGGTGCTGCGTCCGGGTCAGGCACATGTTCCAGGTCAAAGGCACTTACCCCATGGAATTCTCCGGGGTTTTCCTCTGCCGGTGCAAAGCCCTTACCCTTTACAGTCATTGCATGTATAAAAACCGGTCCATCCACCCTTTTTGCAGCTTCCAAGGCAGAGCATACATCATATACATTGTTTCCGTCGGCTATCTGGTGGTAGGTAAAGCCCAAATCTTCAAAGAAGGTTCCTCCGTTGTACAGATTTCTTCTGATAAAAGACTTTGAAGCTACCAGAACATCCCTTACTCCTTTGCCCAGCAACGGAACCTTTTCCAGCGTGCTAGCCACATTTCTTTTTACATTAAGATAATCTGCATTTGTGCGCAGCTGGGAAAGGTATTTTGGCATTGCACCAACATTTTTGGATATTGACATTTTATTGTCATTGAGGATTATTATAAGGTTGTCCAAATCCTTTGCAACATTGTTCAGGCCTTCATATATCATTCCGCCAGTAAATGCCCCATCGCCTACCAGGGCTATTACATAGCCGTCCTTGTGCTTTATCTTGTTTGCTCTGGCCAGGCCAATTGCCAGGGAAATAGATGTGCTTCCATGTCCGGCGATAAAAGCATCACTGGTGCTTTCGGCAGGAGACGGAAAGCCTGATAAACCGTTCAGCTGACGCAAAGAAGGAAATTGCTCCCTGCGCCCGGTGTATAACTTATGAGTATAACATTGATGGCCCACATCAAACACAAACTGATCCTTTGGTGTTGAAAAGCAGTAGTGCATTGCAGTTACAATTTCTACCGTGCCCAGGTTGGCAGACAAATGTCCGCCGGTTTTTGATACATTTTCAATCAAAAACCGACGCGCCTGCCGGCACAGCTGCTCCAGATCCTCCTGCGCCAGTGCAGAAACATCCTCACTGCAATTTATTTTTTCCAACAATGAATACTCCATAATACTCCTTTATATCAAAACAGCATGGAAACTGCTATTCCGACCAAAGCCCCTCCTAAAACTTCCAAAGGGGTGTGGCCCAACAATTCTTTCAGCCTTTTTGCTACGATAACATCTTCATTATTTCCTTTGGACAGTTCCCGGGAAATTTTGTTCAGTACCTTTGCATGCTCTCCAGCCGCCCTGCGCACGCCCATGGCGTCATACATTACAACAGTTGCTATTACAAGGGCTATGGCAAACTCCGGCGAAGAATATCCGCATTGTTTTGCAGTAGCCATTACAAGCGAACAAACAAACGCCGAATGGGCACTGGGCATTCCCCCGGCACCTATCATCCTTTCGGCTTTCAGTTTTTTGGTAAAAGCAAAATCGATAATGGTTTTCAGCACCTGGGCAGTCAGCCATGCCGTGGCTGTTACATTCAATATGTAGTTTGAAGTTAAAATTTTAAACAATATCATAGAAAATTATCCTATTTTTTTCTGTTCAGCAGATAGGTGGTGTATTCTACCAGCTGTTCTGCCTTGTCACCGAAGGCATCTCTCACAGCTTTCTCTGCCTGAGATGTCAGTTGCCGTGCTATTTCTTTTGACCGTTCCAAACCATAAAGGCTGACAAAAGTGGATTTATTTTTACCCTCATCACTTCCTGTGGGCTTGCCCAGTAACCGGGCATCACCTTCCACATCAAGTATATCGTCAACTATCTGGAAGACCAGACCTATGTTATCAAAAAACATTTTCAGCTTTTCAGACTGTATATCAGTGATATCAGACCTTATACTGCCCAGCAGTCCGCAAAGATAAATCATCCGGCCTGTTTTATGCCTGTGTATATTGTTAAGCGTCAGCTTGTCCGCCGGGCGATTTTCATACCGCAGGTCCAGTTCCTGCCCGTATATCATTCCTTTGGGACCCATTGCAGCCGTGGCAGCCATAACAGCCTTTACCCTTTCACTGTCAGAAAAAGGAGAGTTTATCATAACCTGCAAACCGCAGCCAGCCAGCGCGTCACCGGCCAGTAATGCCGTAGCCTCGCCGAAAACCTTGTGACAAGATAATTTTCCGCGGCGGTAATCATCATCGTCCATACAAGGCAGGTCGTCATGGATAAGGGAATAGCAGTGTATCATTTCAACACCGGCGGCAAGTCGGAGATAATCCTGCCAGTCCTGGCTGCACATCTGAGCCGTAAGGTAAATCAGGATTGCCCTGGTTCGCTTCCCTGCATTGAGCAGTGAATATCTTGCCGCACGGGCAACTTCAGAATCTGCATAGAAAAACTCGTCACAACATTTTTCCAGTTCCTGCTCTGTTTTTAAAATATACTGGCTGGTGTCCATTACAGTTCTCCTTCCAGATTATTTCCGTTTATGTCCTCAAGCTTCAGTTTTGCCTGCCGCAGCTTTGAGTTGCAAAAATTAAGCAGTTTTACACCTTCCGCATACAGCTCCAGCGATTCGTCCAAAGCTATATCATTTTTTGACAAAGCTTGTGATATTTCTTCCAGCCTTTCATAGGCTTTCTCGTAAGTCATTTCCAATGCGGCTCAATCCTTTCTTATTTCGCATTTTTTCACTTCACATTCCAGTTTCTGGCTGTATGTCACTATTTGAACAGTTTCTCCTACTGTAAAGTTATAATCCTTTGCAGGTGCATTATCTTTATAAATAAGGGCATAACCTCTTTTAAGGTTTGCCAGCGGGCTTTGCTGTTCCAGAATTTGTGTTTTAGCCTTTAAATCCAGCTGCCGCTTTTCCAGCTTTGAATTTATGCCGGCTTTCAATGTCTGTGAAATACTTTTCAGCCGAGCCTGGTTTATCCGCACCATATTCAGTGTTCGGATAAAACCGTCAGATTTTTCTGCCAGCTTCAACTGGTTTTCTTTATATTTTATAAGCCTGTCCATACTTGATGACATACTTTTTTCGACAGAAATCAAATTCATATACAGGCTGTTCCTGTCCGGAAACACTATTTCAGCTGCCGCTGTTGGCGTGGCTGCGCGGATATCACACACAAAATCCAGGATTGAAAAGTCTATCTCATGACCTATGGCGCTTACAGTAGGTTTTTTACAGGCAAATGCCGCCCTGGCTATTTCCTCGCTGTTAAAAACCCACAGGTCCTCTTTGCTGCCGCCGCCCCTGGCTATAATTATCACCTGTATATCATCTGCCCGGTCCAGAGCTTTTATCGCCCCAACAACAGACGCTTCCGCCTCCTGCCCTTGAACTGCACAGGGCGCAAGCACTATCTGCGCACAGGGAAATCGTCTTTGGGCAGTGCTCAAAATATCGTGCAAAGCCGCGCCTTTTACAGATGTGGCCACACCAACCTTAAACGGCACAGCCGGCAGAGTTTTTTTGCGTGATGTGTCAAACAGGCCCTCTTTTTCCAGCTTTTCTTTCAGCCTTTCAAAAGCCAGCCGGTATGCGCCTTCTCCGCTGAGAAACATGTCGGTGACATTTATCTGATAGTCCCCGCTTTTCTCATACAGGGAAACCTTGCCTTTTACGATAACCTTCATTCCGTTTTCCGGTTTGAACGACAGGTTTGACGCATAGAAGGAAAACATAACACCTCTTATGGCAGATGTCGCATCTTTAAGGGAAAAATAACAGTGGCCGGACGGATACTTTTTAAAATTGGAAAGTTCCCCTTCCACTGAGATAAATCTTAAATTTTCATCCTGCTCCAAAATTGATTTTACATATAAATTCAAGGAGCTTACCGATAAAATTTTGTCCATAGATTACCTTTTCAGTTTTCTGTAAGCGTTTACCGCCACACCTATCCGATTGTCGGAGGACAGCGACGGCCTGACAAAAAATGAATTTTTTATATTGTTTTCTATTATCGGTTTTATAACGCAGGAGCTCATAACTCCGCCGGCCAGTACAACCGGAAGAAGGCCATATTCTTTTCTGGCGTTTTCAATCATTTTTATCAGTATATACGCTATATAAGTAAGGCAGTACTTTGCCGTATATGCACGGTCTGCGCCTTCTGCCAGGAGCTTGTCGCATTGGTTTTCCAGCCCGGAAAGGTTACAGTTTGTGCCATGCACACTTACTTTGACTTTTATATTCCGGCCGCATGTTGCCGCCAGTGCCGACAGATGCTCTCCCGCCGGGAAAGGAAATCCCAGCTTTACCCCCAGCCTGTCCACTGCCTGTCCGGCAAAAAGGTCCAGGGATGTGCCCAGTGTTTTCAATACCTGTCCATCCTGGGCCAAGAGTATATCTGTTGTGCCGCCGGAAACATGCAGCATCAGTATTTTGCTGTCAAACAGTTCTCGGTTATCTAGGTCGAACAGCGCGCTGGTAAGATGCCCGCTTTGGTGTGAACATTCCACCAAAGGCACCCCCAGGCTTCCGGATATTGACCGCGCACTCATCTTGCCGGCCAGGAAACAGGGCATATAGGATTTTTCATCATCTTTGGGCTTTACAGAAACACCAACAGCACCAATATCCACTCTTTTGAAGTCAGAGAAGATATTGGTGAGATTTTGAATATGGTAAAACAATGCCTGCTGTTGTCTCAATCCCTTTTCCCCTTGTTTTACAGGCAGAAATCTTTTGTCAGCAAGCAGTATTTCATGTCTGTCATTGTCCACCAGCGCCACAGATGTGGCATAGTTGCTGGTGTCTATGCCCAGAGTGATCATGACTGGCTGTTTCCCCTAAGCTCCTTGGAAACAGCGCCCAGGACACCGTTTATAAACTGGTAGTCGTTTTCACCGGCAAACTTTTTGCTCAGTTCCACAGCCTCATTTATTACAACGCTGTCCATATCCTCCTTGGAGTACATCATTTCCGCAGTGCCCAGGCGAAGTATAGCGCTGGACACACGGGAAATCCTGTTTGCTTTCCAGTTCTTCAGCTTTGACTGTATCATGTCGTTTACTTCATCGGCATGATCGTAATAATTTTTGATAAGTTCCAGTGCAAAGTCGTCCAGCATATATTCCTCATATTCCGGCAGTTCCTGTGTCACCGCCAGTATATCTTCCAGATCGTTGGAGCTGAAACCGGCCTCAAAAACGGCTATAAATGCATTTTCTCTTGATTTATGTCTGTTCATATTTACCTTTTTCTTCCTTTATTTAAACGGGCTGACCCGTTTTAATCCTATGTTTGGCTGTTACATCTCGACGGCTTCCACGCCGCTTACAACTATATTTACCTTTGAAACAGTTATATCCGTCATATTCTGAACACCGGATTTTACCGACTGCTGTATTGCTTTGCAGACAGATGGCAGCCTGCATCCGTATTTTACTATAACGCTTACGGTAATTTCTGCCACACCGCCGTACATGTTGACTTCAACAGCCTTGGGAAGGTTTGTTCTGGCAAAAAAGCCTTTTACGCCGGTTGTACCCACAGACACATCTTTGACCCCATCTACCTCTAAGGCCGCCAGTCTGGCAACTTTCTCTATGACTGACATAGATATTTTCAGTCCGCCTTCCTGGTTATATGTGTTTTTAACTTCCATATATATTGCCTCCTATTAAATATAACCGGCGCAATGTTGCATAAACTGCATTTTATGAGAATTATTCCGCAGCTATGCAACAAAACCGCCTGCGTTTTTATGTTATTATACCACTAATGCATAAATATAACAACACTATTTTACTTCTACCACTACAATATTTTGTGAAGAAATTGTGGTTTTTGACAAAACTATATCCCTGATTTTTGCCACATCGGCTTTTGCCAATTCGCCGCCTGTGGTCTGAACTGCTATGGAAATTTTATCCTGAGCTATGCTGGCGACACAATCGCTGAACCCTTTGGCTTTCACCATGTTCTCGATATCTGTTTCGGTGGTCATATCCTGAATTATTTTGGACAGTTCCTCTGTTGCCTGTTTTTTCTCATCATCGGTCAGCTTCGCATTTTTCAATGTTTTTTGCACTGTGTCCAGTGCCTCATCACGGCTTTTCTGTCTTGCCAGCCTGGCCTCTTCAAAATATTTTTCGCTGTCTGTCCGGGTTGTTGCCACCAGCTGTGCATCGCCATAATTCTTTGTTTCGTAATCATCGCTGCTCATCAGCATATCCGACTGATCCATTTCTGCCCGGGCGTTTGTCTGCTGTATTGTATCGTCCACTGAAATATAGTTGTCTGCTGTGCCTCTGGCATACTGCCGGTTAAGATAGATGGCCAGCGCCATGGCAAAAGTTAAAACAAGCAATGAAGCCTTTCTTTGTTTATTGATATTTTTCATAATACCCTCCGATTTATTGCATTTTTATTACACAAACCCTGTTTGTCGGCACATTCAGTGCCACAGAAACAGCATTTGTAATATCACTTACCACCTGTATATCATCTGCTCCCCGACATACAACAACAACGCCCTGGACAGCCGGCTGCATGGTTTTTTCCACCAGCGCCTGCTTGTCGCTTCCGGCGCTAACCATAACCACTTCATTTTCGTATGTAGTCCTTTGCGTTGTGCTTTCACCGTCCTGTTTCTGCACATCATCCGATGTTTTTTCCTGCCAGGCGTAAACTGTTTCTTCTCCCGATTCCAGCGTTATCATCACCTGCACCTGTCCGGCGCCGTTTACGGCTGACAACAGCCGGGTAAGATCTTCTTCCATATTTTTTCTGTACTCATCCGCACTGTACGCCTGTGCTGTTTCATCGGTTTTTTCTTTGGGCAGTTCAGACAAAGATATGAGTATCACACCCAAAACTCCCATCAGTATAAAAATATTGAAGCCAAACTTTTCCCATATTTTTTTAATTACCGGATTACTGCTGAGTTTTATCATCTTAATCACCAAAAACTATTTTTTCCTTTTCCGCAATTTCTTTCAGGGCGCTTACAGCCCTGCTCCTGTCAGCTTCAGGCACACCTGCAATATATACGTTTTGCAGATATATCTTATCGCTTTGTTCATGTATATGCACCTGAACGCTTTCATAGGATATATTTTTTTCATCCAGCCGGTCGCATACCCTGAATTCTATCTCTTCCCGGGCCCGGTCAACTATATAGCTGTACCGGCTTTGCCGTACGCTGTCCCGCTGCCGGGAAGGAATACTGAAATCAAGCTGAATATCTGAAAGAGGCACAAATACAGCGGTGATTATATAAAGCGCCCCGGCCAGCCTTATTGACTTTTGAAGACTGTTCATAGGGGCCATGTTCATCACCAGCCCCATTATGTACCCCACAATGCACAAACATCCTGTCCGTTTTACTATTCCTTCCATTTTACACCCCGTTTGTCAGGCTTATCATTACCGTCAATGACAGCACCAGCATAGTCATAAACAAAAATACTACCGAAAGCGTAAGCTCTATGACATTGACAAAACCCTTTACGCACTCTGATATGGGCTTTGTTCCGAATATATCAGCCACCGCCGCCAGACAGTTTACCGTCAGCCAGTATATAGCCAGCACCACCACCGACGGCAAAAAAATATATACCACAGCCAAAATGCCCACTACCCCTGCAAAGCCTTTTATGGCCTCCATGCCTGAATACACACTTCCGATTGCATCCTGCAGGATATTTCCTATCACAGGAACGGCCGAACCGGCTATCAGCTTTCCTGTTTTAACTGCCAGTGTGTCTTTTCCCCGGGAAATGGTTGTCTGCAGGGTAAGCACAAAGCAGATAACCGAAACAATACATCTCATGGCCCGTTTTGTAAATTTCAAATACAGGTTACCTATGCTTTCCAGACGTATATACGGCGATATGGCATTGGAGATTATCAGTGCAAAATACAGCCTGACCGAAGGCAGAATATACACAAGGCAAAAATTTGCAGCAAACACCAGACCCGCAAGGAAAAAGCCGGTGTATATATTTGATGTGAGAAATTCACCGCTGGCCATACAAATAGCCGAAAAAAGCGGAAGAAAAGTAGCCATAAAATTTTTTACCGACCGCAGGTTGTCCGACACCATATAAATTATGTCCTGCATCGGTTCCAAAAGGCTTATAAATATAATCACCGTTCCCACACTTTCGGTTATCAGGGATGCAGTGTTTTTCTCGTCCGGTACAAACGCCTTGGCAACACAGCACAAGGCTATGACTGCGGATAATTTCAAAAATGTCTTTACCGGCCGCGCTGCTTTTTCCCTGACAGAGTCATAAACATACTGTATAATCCCTTCGACTGTCAGTTCGTCGACAGTCTGCGCCGAAATATTGTTGTCCCGGGCTATCTGGTTAATTTCTTCCTCGTATCCGGCATGCGCTTTCAATGGGAGAAAAAAAATCAGAAGCACCACAGTAAGTATAAAAAATTTTTTCATCTTGTCAGTTGTCCTATAAGTTCCAAAACCTGTGCAAAAAGCGGCATTGCCAACGCCACTATCGCTGCCCTGCCCACAAATATCATCTGGTTGGAAAGCGATTTGTTGCCGCTGTCCGCTGCCACATCTGCAACAAACTGTGTGATAAGGCTGATTCCAAGACATTTGAATATTATCTCAAAGTCGCCCAGAACACTTTCTGCATACATTGCTTTCAGAAGTTCTATCACCGGGCCTATCCGTCTGACTATATGCGCCAGTATAATCACGCATGCGCTGACAGACACAAGTACACTTACTGCCTTGTCCACTCCCGGTATGCTGTTTATTACGATTACCGCAATGAATATTACGGCTGATATTTTTAAAAATTCCATTTTACAGCTCAAACAAATATTTTATAGTTACAAAAAGTTCCTGTATCTGGGTTATAACCATAGTAAGCACCACGATAAGACCCATTAAGGTTGTCAGCATTGCCTGCTCTTCTCTGCCGGACCTTACCAGTACCTGGTTTAGCACCGAAACAATAATACCTATTGCTGCAATTTTAAAAATCAGATCCACTTCCATATTTTTCAGCTCCTATATAATCATAATAAAAATCAGCATTCCCACAGAAATACCGCTTACAAGGTTTGTCTTTTTGTTTTTATCGTATCTTTCCTTGTATGCCTTTGACTGCATTTCAAAATATTCTATGTTGTTTTTTAAAAATTCCTGTTCATTCCGTTTACTCTTTTTTCCCAGAGACAAAAGGAATTCTTTCACATAGATTTTCCGATCATTATGCACCAGATTTAATATCCGCACATTCTCCTGTTTCTCAGCTGTTCTTTGCAATGTGTCGGCCGAAAAGAACCTGAATGCGGAAAAATCAGTATTTGCAAATATTGCCGGATATGTCTTTCCCATGGAATTGCCGCTTTTTAATATCTGCGCCAGTCTCGTACTTTCCCATAAAAATAAATATGTATAATAATCACAGATACTTTTTTTACAAAAATATGCAGTTGAAGAAACAACTATAACCATAAAACCTGCGATTTTAAACATAAACTTCTTCCTTTATAAAATAATTGTTTTTCTCTCGATCCAGGACAATGATTTTATCAAAAACCTTTGCGTTAAGGAGAACGGCAACATTTGGTTTCATTTTAATTTCCTCTATACTCCGCCGGTGGCATGAACATATAAACTTTACACCGCTATTTACCGCGCTTAAAATCTGTTTTGCTTCCTCGGCTCTGCCTACCTCGTCGCATATTATAATATCCGGGCCCAGGCTTCTTGTGGCGTGCAGTATAGCCTGCCGCTTGTCTATACCTGATACAAAGTCACAGTTTTTGTCCGGGCTGTATATTTCCTGCCTTTCGTCGCATACCGCAACATTTTTTCCTCCCAGCATACCGCATACTGTCTTTAAAAATGTTGTTTTGCCGCTGTGAGGCCGGCCGGCCACAAGCATACCTTTTGAAAAGTCCATGACACCGGCCGGTATTTTGTATGAAATATCGTTACTTATTCTTATGTTCAGCGAAGAAACCGAAGACAGAAATTTTCTGCCCGCATCATCGGTATAGTATATTCCGCCTATGCCTACCCTGTGGCCGCCGGCAAGAGTTATGTATCCGCGGCTGATCTGGTCTTCATATGCTGACAGCGTGTGACAGCAAAACCCGCTGAAAATCTGTTCCAGCTGATACCGGCTGACAGACGGGCCTTTCAGGGTTTCATCCTTTCCGTCGCACCTTACAATAGGCGGAAAGCCGCTGCGTATGCGTATTTCTGTAACCGCTTTACCCCGGTTTTGCCGATCTATCACATAATCAGACAGAAACCCTGGAAGATTGTCCAATATTGCTTTTACATTCTTGTCCATACCATCACCCTGATAAAATAATATGCCCGTCCTACGCTTTTAAGAACTTGACATATATGTTAAAATTAAAATAAAAAAACGGAGGTAGCCATGAAAGTCATAGCCATAAACGGAAGTCCGCGCAAAGACGGCAACACATATACAGCGCTGGAATCCATGAGAAAGATATTTGAGGATGAAGGAATTGAGTATGAAATAATACAGATAGGCGCAAAGCCCGTTTACAACTGTATAGGCTGCGGACAATGCCGGAAAAGCCGGGACAAAAAATGTATATTCAAAGACGATGTCCTGGGTGAAAATATCGACAAAATCACAAGTGCCGACGGATTGATTTTCGGAACACCGGTATACTACGCAGGTATATCCGGCGGTATGAAAAGCTTTATGGACAGACTTTTCTATTCTTCTGCCTCAAAGCTTGCCTTCAAACCTGTCGCCGGCTTATGTTCTCTCAGGCGCAGCGGCGGTGTTGAAACCTTCAACCAGCTCAACAACTATTTTTCTCTCTCCCGTTCTATAATTGTCCCCACTTCCTATTGGAGTGCTTTCCACGGTGCAGCAAAAGGAGAAGTCACCCAGGACCTGGAAGGCATGGACTGTGCAAAAGAAATAGCACAAAATATGTGCTGGTTGCTGAAAGTCCTTTCAAGCACAGATATACCGTTGCCAGCTGCGGCACCAAGGGCCAGAACCAACTTTATAAGATAAAATACCTGCCAAGTTCATATGGGCCGACACCTATAAAGTCAGAATAAAAGCATTAATTTCCCTGTGAGCATCAAAAAAATCCGGACATATAGGATGTCCGGATTTTTTGCTTATATACAACTAACAGTTGTATATTGTATTCATTTATGACATAATTCAATCTAGATAAAAAATATATAAATTATGATTTTTGCAGAGGTAACTATGGCTTTTGATTTCAAGAAAGAATTTAAAGAGTTTTATATGCCCAAAAACAGGCCTGAAATTGTAAATGTCCCAAAGGCTAACTATACTGCAATAAGAGGAAAAGGTGACCCCAATGAAGAAGGCGGCGCTTATCAGCAGGAAATCAGTGTTTTATACGCTGTTGCTTACACATTGAAGATGAGTTATAAAACCGACTATAAAATCGAAGGATATTTTGAATATGTGGTTACGCCCCTTGAAGGGTTTTGGTGGCAGGATGATATTAAAGGTGTAGATTATACAAACAAGTCCGCTTTTAACTGGATTTCTGTTATCCGCCTGCCTGATTTTGTTTCTGAAAAAGATTTTGACTGGGCGGTAAAAACGGCAACCAAAAAGAAAAAGATAGACTGTTCACGGGCGGAGTACCTTACAATCGACGAAGGGCTGTGCGTTCAGATTATGCACATTGGCCCCTTTGATGAGGAGCCTGCAACAGTCGCCCTTATGGATGACCACCTGGCCAAAAACGGATATGTCAACGATATGAGCGACAGCAGACTGCACCACGAAATATATCTGTCTGATGCAAGAAAAGTTGCTCCTGAAAAATGGAAAACCGTAATAAGGCATCCTATAAAAAAGGTATAAAAAAACAAAAGCAAAATATAACAGCCCTTTCCATAACTGAAAATATGAAAAGGGTTGTTTATTATTTATATAGAGATTATCCTTCACAAGGATTTAAAGAAAAATCCCTACCCGGCATAAACCGGGCAGGGATTTTTTAAATTATATTTTCTTCTTTAAGCCTTTTTTCTATATAAGGTGTAAGGTGCAGATAATCTCTGAAATTTTCATATCTTTCAAACTCTTTGCTGTTGAACCCGGCATGTCTTACAGCCCTGATGGCTATATTCTTTGGAGTATGTTCTGTGTCTATAAACTCCATAACAGACACATCAAACCCCAGTGCTTTCAACAGCTGCGCACGCAAAGCATCGGTGGAAAGGGCGGAAAACCTTTCTTTCAGTATTCCGAACTGGGTCAGCGGATTGAGATTTTCATTTTCAATCTGCCTGAAAAATTCGTGCTGACAGCATGGTACGGCTATTATGACCTTTGCATTGAATTTCAGACTTTGAACTATACCCTCATCGGTGGCATTGTCGCAAGCGTGAAGCATGATAACCATATCCACATCCTGTGTCCTGGAATAATCCTTTATATTTCCCTTTTGAAATTCCAGGTTGTCATACCCCAGCTCCCTGGCCACATTATTACAGAAATCAATAACATCTTCTTTCAAATCCAGGCCGGTTATGAAAGCCTGGCGTTTAAGTATATTGATAACATAATAGTACAAGGCAAAGGTGAGATAGGCTTTGCCGCAGCCGAAATCCACTATTTTAAGCGGGCGGGCGGTCGGAAGAATGTCCAGGGAAGTCTTTATAAGCTCCAGATATTTGTTTATCTGCCTGAACTTGTTGTACCTGGCTTTTACAACCCTTCCGTCCTCTGTCATTATGTCAAGATGTATAAGAAAGTCTATCTTCTCCCCTTCATTGAGGATGTATTCTTTCTTTTTGTTATGGGCTTTGACTGTCACCTTCTTTGATGGCGCCATAGTTTTTATCTTTACTTTGTCGTTAAAGCAGTTTATATGATAATCATTCAGCGCGCCGTAAACCACACATTGAGTAAAGTAGTTTTCCAGCAGAGATGCAACCTCAGATGTCAGCTGTTCGTGAGGAATGTTCCTGTGCTTTACCTGATTTTTAACTGTGTATTCCAGCTGGTACATTACGCCTTTGTCTGATGCAAAGGGCCTTACTGTGACTTTTGAATATTCGCATTCGGCGCCTTTTTTCAAACCGCTGACAACAGCCAGAGCTATTTCGTTTTCAAAACACCTTGATATTTTTTCTTCTATCATAATTATTCTTCCGGAAAAATGGGGATAAATTCCTGTTTCAGAACATCCACCAGGCCTATATCGGTAAATTTGGTTGTAGGAGCAACAGGCAGAGCCAGAGTAACAATTCTCAGAAGCGGATTGGCCGTATCAAAACCGGCTGCACGCAAAGCAGTTTTCATATTCTGTACTTCTGCGGACAGTTCTTCGTTTGACTTGGTGCTCATAAGGCCGCCCACATTCAAAGCCAGGCTGGCAACAGTTTTTCCCTCTGCGGCCAAAGACATACCGCCGCCGATTTCTTTCAGGTTGCTGTAAACTGCAAATGCGTCCTGAACATTTTTATAAACTATTGTCATATTATGGCTGTCATGGGAAACAGTGGAACCCCAGGCGCCTTTCAGAGGGCCGAAGTTCTTTACAACACCTATTGTGTATGTACCTTTTCCGTATCTGTTTATAATTGCTGCAAAATGCAGGCTGTCATCGCCGCTTATGTCCACAAAACCGTCCTTTACAGGCAAGGTCATTTCGGTACATACTGTGCCGGAAGATGCCAGGCTGTTATATTCCATAACATTTACCTTTACAAAACCCTCTTTGGGTGATTTCATACCGAACATTTCAGGTGTAAAGTCAGGTACATTTATAGAGTTTTCTTTCTCTATATCAAAGGGTATTGTGGGGATATCTGCCAGAAGCTTACCATCTTTTGCAACCAATTTGCCGCTGGTAAATACATGGGAGGGGTTGAGTTCTGTCAAAGACGGAACTATCAGCATATCTGCTACAAAGCCGGGAGCAATGGCGCCCAGGTTTTCAATATGAATGGCATTGGCCGCATTCAGGGTACATGATTTTATGGCTGTGACTGGATCAAAACCTACTTTTATCGCGTCTCTCAGCACATCGTTCATGTGTCCGCCGGCAATAATTTCGTCAACTTCCCTGTCGTCAGTACAGAAGGTCAGTCTGTCATAAAATTTCATGCCGTCCAGGCCTTTAATTACTTCCCGCACATTTTTGGCTATTGAAGATGATCTGGCATCCACGAACATACCACTGCGCATTTTGGGTTTGATTTCATACGCGGCACGGGATTCGTGACAGGTAGACGGACCGCCTATACGATAGCTGCTCAGCTGTCTGCCGATTACTCCCGGGGCGTGTCCCTGAATATATCTGCCGTCCTCTTCAAACACCTGCAAGATGTCCATCATCCTCTGGTCTGCGTTGGCAACGCCTACAAAATCCATAACTTCTGCCAGGCCGATAACATTTGAAAGGCTGAGCATTTTTCTTATATCATCTGCCAGGAACGCTGCTCCGGCATTTTCCAGCCCGGGAACTGCCGGCACACAGGACGGAATGTCTATGTACATTCTCATAGGCAGACCCTGGGTTTGTGCGTTCATATATTCAACTGCTCTGATACCGTAAACATTGGCAATTTCATGGGGGTCTGTCACAACTGTTGTGGTTCCGTGAGGTATGACAGCCTTGGCAAAGTTGCGCGGTATCATCATGGAGCTTTCAATGTGCACATGGGCATCGATAAGACCCGGAATAAGATATGCTCCGGCTGCATCAACAACCTCTTTGGCGTTTACATTTTCAAAGTCTTCTGTTTCCACATGGGCAACAAAGCCATCGTACACAAACACATTGGCTTTGTAAACTTCACCTGTAAATGTGTTTACAAGATTTGCATTTACAATAGCCAGGTCGCTGGGTATTCTGCCCAGAGCTGCCATCATCAGTCCTTTTTTGTCTTTCGGGAAAATTTTCATACACTGTCTCCTGTAAAAAAAGTAAATGTGTAAACTTAAAAATCATAGAGTAAAGGCTCTATGATTTTTAAAATTGCTTATTTGTTGTCGATAGCCGCAACAACCATTTCCTTCAAGATAGAAGGGTTGCCCTGACCGCGGCTTTCTTTCATACACTGGCCAACCAGGAAGCCTACAACATTTGTCTTGCCGGACTTGTAGTCGTTTACAGCTTTTTCATTGTTTGCCAGAACTTTTTCAACTATTGCAGCCAAAGCACCGGTATCGCTTACCTGAGCCAGACCTTTTTCTTTTACAATCTCGTTGGGATCTTTGTCAGCATCAACTATAATTTCAAAAACAGTCTTGCCGGCGGCATTGGATATTGTCTTTTTCTCGATAAGGCTGATCATTTCAGACAGGTTTTCTGCTGTAAGGGCCAGATCGTTTATAGAACATCTTCTTTCGTTGAGAATTTTGAATACATCGCCAAGAATCCAGTTGGATACACTTTTGGCACTGCATTTGCCGCTACCGACGCACTTTTCAAAAAATTCGGCAACATTTTTATCCAGAGCCAACAGCTCGCTGTCCGCTTTGGACAGGCCGTACTGGGACATATATCTCATTGTTTTGGCTACGGGCAGTTCCGGCAGCCGTGCTTTAAGCCGGTCAATTTTTTCCTGGGGAACCACAAATGTCAGCAGGTCCGGATCCGGGAAATATCTGTAATCCTGGGCGTCCTCTTTGGAGCGCAGAACAACACTTCTTCCCTTTACATCATCCCATTTTCTGGTTTCCTGTTCAATTTTTCCGCCGTGGGACAGCACATCTATCTGCCTGTTTGCTTCATAGGTTATGGCGCGGTGGGCAGCGGAGAAGCTGTTTACATTTTTCATTTCCACCCTTGTGCCAAACTCTGTGGAGCCTTTGGGTCTTACGGAAACATTGACATCGCAACGCACACTGCCTTCCTGCATTTTGGCATCTGATATGCCCAGGTACAGCAGGGTTGTGTGTATGGTATCCAGGTAAGCCTTGGCTTCGTCTGCGGAGCGGATGTCCGGTTCGGAAACAATCTCTATCAGCGGAACACCGCAGCGGTTATAGTCTGCCAAAGTACCGCCCAGGTCAGCGTCATGTATCAGCTTGCCTGCATCTTCTTCAATGTGTATTCTGGTTACGCCTATTCTTTTTACCTCGTCGCCTACCAGCACATCCAGGTATCCGTTTTCGCACAGCGGAATATCAAACTGTGAAATCTGGTAAGATTTGGGAAGGTCAGGATAGAAATAGTTTTTTCTGTCCTGTTTTGTAACGCTGTTTATATGACAGTTAAGGGCGTGGCCCATTTTTATGGCATATTCAACTACCTGCTCGTTCAGAACAGGCAGTGTTCCCGGCAAGCCCATGCAAACCGGACAAACATTGGTGTTTACCTCTGCGCCAAATTCGTTTTTACAGCCGCAGAATATCTTTGTTTTGGTGGAAAGTTCGGCATGAACTTCCAGACCTACAACTATTTCATAATTGCTGTTCATATATTAAAACTCCTTTACTGCAAAGCCGCCAACTGCATTTTCATAGCATTTTGCTATTGTAAGCAGTTTGTCTTCGGTGAATTTTTTACCTATGGCCTGGAAACCGATAGGCATGTTGTCCTCGGCGCTAAAACCGCAGGGAATGCTGATACCCGGCAGACCGGCAATGTTCAGGGTTACTGTACATATATCACCGGCATACATAGCCAGCGGATCATCGCTCTTTTCGCCTATCTTAAAGGCTGTTGTGGGATTGATAGGAGTAATGATAGCATCGCAAAGTTTGAACGCATCGTCAAATTCTTTGGCTATATTTTTCTGCAAAACTTTTGCTTTCTTATAATAAGCATCATAGAAGCCGCTGCTGAGAACATAGGTGCCCAGCATAATTCTTCTTTTTACTTCGTCGCCGAAGCCTTCGCTTCTGCTGGATTCGTACAGCTCGTCCAGACTGCCTCTCTTGGAGCCTGTATAGCCGTATTTGACGCCGTCAAATCTGCCCAGGTTGGAGGAAGCTTCCGCAGAAGAAATGATGTAGTAGGCTGACAAAGCGTAGTCTGTTGAGGGCAGTGAAACCTCTACAACTTCGGCGCCCTGAGCTTTCAGCATTTCAATGGCCCGGTAAACTTTTTCTTTCACAACAGCAGAAATACCGTCGCCGAAATACTGTTTCGGTATACCCAGTTTCATACCTTTTACGCTGTCGCCATAGGGTTTGTATGTGTAATCCTTGCTGGTGGCGTC
>CASFSP010000107.1 GCA_949297385.1 uncultured Oscillospiraceae bacterium | reverse complement strand
GGCAAAGAGGGCAAACTGTTCGGCGCAGTTACCACAAAAGATGTGGCCGACGCCATCAAACAGCAGCTGAAAGTGGATATAGACAAGAAAAAACTGGTTATGAATGATATCAAAACATTCATGCGCTGTGAGTGCGAAGTGAAAATCTATCCGGAAATTCACGCCAAAATCACAGTGAATGTAGAGGAATAATTCTATGGATAAGCTGGATGCGGCGCTGGAAGGGATGGGGATAAACCAGCCCTTTTCCATTGAGGCGGAGCAGGCTGTCCTTGGTGCGGCCATAATCGATCCGGAAATGGTATCTGCCATAATAGAGCAGGTAAAAAGCGAATATTTTTATGTAAAACAGAACGGGCTGATATTTGAGGAGATACACACCCTTTTCAACGCCAACATTCCATCGGATTTTATCACGGTGGTGAATGCAGTGGTTTCCGCCAGAATTTTCAGCGATGAAAACGAAGCAAAGGTGTATCTGTCACAGCTGGCCGACACTGTGCCCAGCCTGTCCAATGTGCTGTATTACGCCAGAATATTAAAGGATAAGTATCTTATCCGCATGCTTATGGACACTGCCGGCGAAATAATACGCCAGACGCAGGAAAGCACTGATGCCGACCTGCTGCTGGAAAGTGCAGAGCAGAAAATATACGCGCTGAGGCAGGGCAAGGACACCCAAAGCCTGAAACATATTTCAGATGCAGCGGCTAAAAGTTTTGACCGTTTG
Organism: uncultured Oscillospiraceae bacterium; assembly: GCA_949297385.1. Classification (GTDB taxonomy): domain Bacteria; phylum Bacillota; class Clostridia; order Oscillospirales; family Ruminococcaceae; genus RGIG3102. The sequence continues at coordinate 15,109 of CASFSP010000107.1, read as the reverse complement.
CGCAAAATGTCCGGTCCGGACAAGGAAAAATACCAGGGTATACCCACAGGTTTCAGATTTCTGGACGACAAGCTGGGTAAGATGGGCCGCAGTGACCTGATTGTACTGGCGGCCAGGCCCGGCATGGGTAAAACCAGCTTTGCGCTGAATATAGCCACAAATGTGGCCTCCTATCAGAAAATTCCGGTGGCCATATTCTCCTTGGAAATGTCCAGCGAACAGCTGTATGAAAGAATACTGTCCTCTCGGGCAGGCATAACCAGCCAAAATCTGAGAACCGGCGATATACAGCTGGCCCAGTGGGACCTGATAAGCGAGGCCACCGGACAGATTTCGGACTATCCCATATATCTGGATGACACGCCCAATATCACTGTCAGCGATATGAAGGCAAAAATACGCCGCATAAACCAAAATCCCGAAACGGACAATATAGGTCTGGTAGTGGTGGACTATATACAGCTGATGTCCACCGGACGCCGCAGTGAAAACCGTGTACAGGAGATAAGCGAGATAACCCGCAATTTGAAGATTATGGCAAAAGAAATGGATGTGCCGGTTATCGCTTTGTCCCAGCTGTCCAGAAGCGCCGAGAAAAACAGCGGCAGGGATAACCGTCCCCAGCTGTCAGACCTGAGGGACTCCGGCTCTATCGAGCAGGACGCCGATGTGGTGCTGTTTTTGTACCGCGAAGCTTATTATAACAAATCGGAAGAAGCAGATCAGACTTCCGCTTTATGTATAGTGGCAAAAAACCGTCACGGTGAAAACGGGGATATACCGCTGAGCTGGGACGGCGCATATACAAGATTTTATGATGTGGACTTTACGCACAGAGATGACTGATAAAATTTTTAAGACAATAGAAAAATACGACATGATAAAAAAAGGTGATACGGTGGCCGTGTGTCTGTCCGGCGGGGCAGACAGCATGGCGCTGTTTCACTTTTTGTGCCATAACAGGGAAAATCTGGGCATACAGGTGCTGGCACTGCATGTCAATCACGGACTGCGCGAAGAAAGCCGGCAAGAGGAAATATTTGTAAAAGATTACTGCGGCAAAATGGGCGCACAATGTATAGTGTACAACGCCTGCATGAGCGACAAGGAAAAACCCCAGGGGCTGTCTACCGAAACCTGGGCCAGACAGCTGAGGTATGACTTTTTCTACCGTCAGGCAGAAATTTACGGCGCAAAGCTTGCCACTGCCCACACTTTGAGTGACAGGTGCGAAACGGTGCTGTTCAATATAACCCGCGGCGCCAGCCTGAAAGGAGCCTGCGGAATACCGGCTGTCAGAGATAAAATAATCCGTCCGCTTATCGCATGCACCAGGGAAGATATAGAGAAGTACTGCCGGGAAAACGACATACCTTTTGTCACAGACAGGACAAATTTTGAAGATGTGTATTCGCGAAATAAAATCCGCCTGCATGTAATTCCACGGCTGAAAAAAATAAATTCTGCCGCTGAAACTGCAATAGGAAACTTTGCTGATGAAAATGAGGAAATATACACATTTTTAACCCAATTAAGTGATAATCTTTACAGGAAATCAGTGGGAGAAAACGGCCTGGACACAAATGTGCTTTTAAGCCGGCACCCGGTGGTTTTAAAAAACCTTCTGCGCAACCAGCTGGAAAAGCTGGACTGTCTGTCAAAGGATAATATACAGGCGATTATGGACGGTATGAAGCAGCCTTATTTTAAAAGGCAGCTGTCCGCCGGTGTTTTTTGTAGCGTGAAAAATGGCTGGATGTTTTTCCATTCGCCGCCGCATCCAAGTCAAAAGATGCCCAAAACCCCGGTAGAATTTGATAAAAATATACATTTTTCATATCTTGATTTGTATTTTTGCCTTTGTTCTTATGAAGAATACAAAAAAAGTAAAAGAAATGGCAAAAACTATTTAACTTATTGTGTGAATTATGATAAAATAAAGGGAAATCTTTATTTGAGGACCAGGGAAAGCGGCGACCGATTTGCCCTGCCCGGCAGAAATGTCACCAAAAGCCTGAAAAAGCTGTTTATCGAAGATAAGATACCGGCGGCATTCAGGGACAAAATACCTGTTTTGTGCGACGAGGACGGCCGGGTGGTCTGGCTGGCGGAATATGGAGTCAGCAAACCATACATGCCCGGTGAAGATTGTGAAAAAATATTGATTATCAAACAGATGTAAAAGTGTGTGGAGGTTTAAAATGTTAAACGATGTAAAAAGTGTTCTGGTCAGCGAAGAGGAAATAAAGGATATAGTTCAGCGCCTGGGCCGGCAGATAACAGAGGATTACAAGGATAAAAATCTGTATCTTATCACTGTGCTCAAAGGTGCGGTTATATTCCTTTCCGACCTGATGCGCGCCATAAAGTGCCCCTGTGAAGTGGATTTCATGGTGGTTTCTTCCTACGGCGCCGGCGTCAAATCTTCCGGCAATGTAAAGATAGTAAAAGATATCGACATACCGCTGGAAGACAAGGATGTGCTGATAGTGGAGGACATTTTGGATTCAGGCCTTACTTTGAATTTCCTTATGGATATGCTGCAAAACCGCAACCCCAAAAGCATGGCCATCTGCACTTTGCTGGACAAACCCAGCCGCCGTGCATGCGATGTGCACGCCAAATACATAGGCCGTCAGGTCCCGGACGAATTTGTTGTGGGTTACGGCCTGGATTACGATGAAAAATATCGCAATCTGCCTTTTATAGGTATTTTAAAACCGGAGGTTTACACAAAGTAAGCCTTACATTTAAACAAAAGGAGAGCCTATATTGTTAAAACAGAAAAACAACAGACAACAGTTGCCCTTTATAGGTCTTTTGCTGCTTTTGATATTCGCCGCCGCGTTTTTCTATAAACCGTCCGGTGTTGAAGAGATGAAAACCAGCGAAATAATCGGGCTGTTCAGAGATCATAAAGTTGTGTCTTACGAGCTGAATTTGGGCAACGGCAACATTGAAATCAAAACACAGGGCAGTGACAAAACAATATTCTACAAAGTGCCCGATGTGTATTCCTTCATGGAAAAAATTGACCCCTATGTGGAAGAGTACGATGCAGTGCACCCGGATGCTCCCATGGAGTATGACTGGATACCGCCCACGACGGTTCCCGCATGGTTCAGTGTAATGCCTTATATCATAACATTGGGCCTGATGGGCTTTTTCTTCTACATGATGTACAGCCAGCAAAGCGGCAAAGGTGTTGCCGTTGGCCGCGCCAAAACCAAAGATGCCAGTGACCTGGCCAGCAAAAAGACATTTGATGATGTGGCCGGCGCTGACGAAGAAAAGGAAGAGCTGATAGAAATAGTGGACTTTTTGAAAAATCCGTCCAAATTCAATGCTCTTGGCGCCAGAATTCCCAAAGGCGTATTGCTTGTAGGCCCTCCCGGTACCGGTAAAACATTGCTTGCCAAGGCTACGGCCGGCGAAGCCGGTGTGCCGTTTTTCTCCATATCCGGTTCCGACTTTATTGAACTGTATGTGGGTGTCGGCGCCTCCCGTGTAAGGGATTTGTTTGAAAAAGCAAAGAAGAGCGCGCCTTCCGTAATATTCATAGACGAAATCGACGCCGTGGGCCGCCAGAGAGGCGCAGGCCTTGGCGGCGGACAGGATGAAAGGGAACAGACCCTTAACCAGTTGCTGGTAGAGATGGACGGTTTCAGCGCCAACCAGGGCGTAATAGTAATGGCGGCCACCAACCGTGCCGACATACTGGATAAAGCCTTGTTGCGTGCAGGCCGTTTTGACAGGCAGATTTATGTGGGCCTGCCTGACATAAAAGGCAGGGAAGAGGTGCTGGCTGTGCATTTCAAAGGCAAGCCCATCGCCCCGGATATCGATCTTAAAACAATAGCCAAATCCACACCCGGCTTTACCGGTGCAGACCTGGAAAACCTGGTAAACGAAGCGGCGCTGATGGCAGCCAAAAAAGGCAAAAAAGCCATTACCCAGCGGGAAGTGGAACGGGCCACAATCAAGGTTATCGCCGGTCCGGAGAAAAAGTCCCGCGTGGTCACACCGAAAGAGAAAAAACTGGTTTCCTACCACGAAGCAGGCCATGCGGTAGCACATTATTTCTGCCCCACAGCCGACCCGGTACAGGAAATATCCATTGTGCCCAGAGGTATGGCCGGTGGTTACACACTGTCTTTGCCGGAAAACGATTCCAACTACAAGACAAAGACAGAGATGAGCGAAGAGATTGTCACATTGCTGGGTGGGCGCTGTGCCGAACAGCTGATACTGGAAGATATCTCCACAGGTGCTTCCAACGACCTGGAAAGAGTCACCAGCACAGCCAAAGCCATGGTTACCAGATACGGTTTTTCCGAAAAGCTGGGCAATGTGGTTTACGGCAGCCGGCCGGAGCAGACCTTCCTGGGCAGGGATTATACCCAGGGCAAGGTATATTCCGAAGCCATTGCCGGTGAGATAGATGTGGAAATAAGAAAACTTGTGGATGAAGGATACAAAAAATGTATGCAGATTCTGGAAGACCATGTCGACAAACTGCACATAGTGGCCAAAGAGCTGATGGAAAAAGAAAAAATTTCCGGCGAGCGCTTCAAGCTGCTTATGTCAGAAGGATATGATCCTACAACCGATAAAGACAGCCCATCCTATCAGCCTCCTGTGGTTGACCGGGAACCTGTCGAAGAATAAAAATGCCTAAAAAAGCAGAGCCGCCGGCTCTGCTTTTTGTTGTCAGATTTTGTCGGTTAAATAAAAGCGGGGGCGCGTACCTTGACAAGCGGGGTAATTTTTAATAAGATAAATATTCAGGACATTTAATCAAAATCAAAACGGGAGAGTAAAATGGCAAAAAAGACACAAGGCTATACAAATGAAAGCATCAGTATGCTCAAAGGCGCCGACAGGGTGCGCCGCCGTCCGGCGGTAATCTTCGGCTCTGACGGCATCGAAGGCTGTCAGCAGGCAATCTTTGAGATAATTACCAACAGTATAGACGAAGCCAGGGAAGGTTACGGCAAAAAAATTACCGTCACCAGGTTTGCCGACCACAGCGTTGAAGTGGAGGATATGGCCAGAGGCATACCCGTGGATTTTAATACAAAGGAAAACAGATATAACTGGGAACTGGTGTTCTGCGAGATGTACGCCGGCGGCAAATACAACAACAACGAAGGGGAAAACTATCAGTTCTCCCTGGGTCTCAACGGCCTGGGTCTGTGTGCCACACAGTACGCCAGCCGATATATGACGGTGGATATCGTCAGGGACGGATTTGAATATCATCTGGATTTTGAAAAAGGCGAAAATGTGGGTGGTCTGCACAAAAGTCCCACCGGCAAAAAACAGACAGGCTCAAAAATAAAATGGTTGCCGGATGATGCGGTTTTCAGCGATATAGATGTGTCGGAAGAATTTTTTACCACCACGCTGAAAAGACAGGCCATTGTAAACCCGGGTATATTGTTTGTGTTTAAAAATGAAACAGAAAACGGCTTTGAAACCAAGGAGTTTATATACCAGAACGGCATTGTGGACTATGTAAACGAGTTGTGCGACGGTGCCGCTTTGTCAAAAGTGGTGTACAACACCGGCGAGGATTCCGGCCGTGACCGCGAAGATATGCCTGTATACAAACTGAAACTGAATGTGGCCTACGCATTTTCCAACAAGACTGCAAAGATAGAATATTACCACAACTCCAGCTTTCTGGAATACGGCGGCAGCCCGGACAAGGCTTTGCGCAGTGCTTTTGTCAGCCAGTTTGACGCTTTCCTCAAAAGCAAGGGAATGTACAAAAAGAATGAAAGCAAAATCAAGTTTGAGGATATCCAGGACTGCCTGATTTTCGTTTCCAGCTGTTTTTCGACCTTGACCAGCTACGAAAACCAGACCAAAAAGGCCATAACAAACAAATTTATAACACAGGCGACCACCGAATTTTTAAAGCGTTCGCTGGAAGTTTATTTTATAGAAAACCCGGAAGAAGCTGCCAAAGTTGCCCGGCAGGTGCTGGTGAACAAGCAGAGCCGTGAGCAGGCGGACAAGACCAGGCAGGGCCTGAAAAAGACCCTGTCCGCACAGATTGACATCGCCAACAGGGTGCAGAAGTTTGTGGACTGCCGTTCAAAGGATGTGTCCCAGAGGGAGATTTATATTGTGGAGGGCGACTCAGCCCTGGGTGCGTGCAAGACCAGCCGCGATGCCCAGTTTCAGGCCCTTATGCCGGTGCGCGGAAAGATATTAAACTGTCTGAAAAGCGACTATGACAAAATTTTCAAAAGCGATATTATAACCGACCTTATCAAGGTGCTGGGCTGCGGTGTTGAAAGTCCGGCAAAGTATAAAAACAACGGCATTGCCACATTCAATATAGACAATCTGCGTTGGAACAAAGTTATAATATGTACCGATGCGGATGTGGACGGTTTTCAGATAAGAACACTGATACTGACCATGATATATCGCCTGACCCCCGCCCTTATAGACCAGGGATATGTGTATATAGCCGAAAGCCCGCTGTATGAAATCACCACCAAAAACAAAACCTATTTTGCCTACACCGAAAGTGAAAAAGCCGATGTAATGGCCAGGATAGCCGGTGAGAAATTTACCATACAGCGATCCAAAGGTCTGGGCGAAAACGAGGCGGAGATGATGTGGCTGACCACAATGAACCCGGAAACCCGCAGGCTTATCAAGGTATGCAAAGCCGATGTGGAGCGCACACGGCAGGTGTTTGACCTGCTGCTGGGTGATAATCTGGCAGGCCGCAAACAGCATATACAGGACTTTGGCGCAGATTATCTGGATCAGCTTGACTTATCATAAAAGGAGACAAAATGGCAAAGAAAAAAACAGAGAAAAAAGTAAATACACGCCCCGGTCTTGACGACAGTGTTGAAATACTGTCCGCCGGCGAGATAGTGGAAAGTGCCATTACCGATACACTGGAACAAAACTATATGCCTTACGCCATGAGCGTAATTGTGTCCCGCGCACTGCCGGAGATAGACGGCTTCAAGCCCAGCCATAGAAAACTGCTGTACACCATGTATGACATGGGTCTTCTGAAAGGTGCAAAGACCAAATCCGCAAACATTGTCGGCCAGACCATGAGGCTGAACCCTCACGGAGATGCGGCCATATATGAAACAATGGTGCGCCTGGCCCGCGGCAACGAAAGCCTGCTGGTGCCTTTTGTGGACAGCAAGGGAAACTTCGGCAAGGCTTACAGCCGCGATATGGCTTATGCCGCTTCCAGATATACCGAGGCAAAGCTGGAAAATATATGTGAAGAGCTGTTCAGGGATATTGACAGCGATACCGTTGACTTTGTGGACAACTATGACTCCACCAGAAAAGAGCCCACACTGCTGCCCACCACATTCCCGAACATTCTTACAAACAATACGCTGGGTATTGCGGTCGGTATGGCATCTTCCATTTGTTCCTTTAACCTGGAAGAAGTGTGCAAAACCACCATTGCCCTGATAAAGGACCCTGACCACAACATAAAAGATACACTGCTGGCGCCGGATTTTGCCGGCGGCGGTGTGGTGCTGTATGACCAAAGCGACATTGACCAAGTGTATGAAAACGGCCGCGGCAGCATCAGGGTGCAAAGCAAATGGCAGTATATAAAAGAAGATAATGTGATAGAAGTCAGCGAGATACCGCCCACCACCACTGTTGAAGCCATTATGGACAAGGTGGCCGATCTGGTGAAACAGGGCAAGGTCAAGGAAATAAACGACATGCGCGACGAAACAGACCTCAACGGCCTGAAACTGACCTTTGACCTGAAACGCGGGCAGGACCCGGACAAGCTGATGCAGAAACTGTTTAAATCCACCCCGCTGGAAGACAGTTTTTCCGCGAACTTCAATATACTTATCGGCGGTGTACCGCGTGTTCTGGGCGTAAAGGATGTTATTTTTGAATGGCTGGCATTCAGAAAGGAATGTGTGAAAAGACGCACATTCTTTGACCTGAAAGGCAAAAAGGCCCGCCTGCACCTGGTAAAAGGTCTGGAAGCCATCCTGCTGGATATAGACAAAGCGGTGGAGATAGTTCGTTCCACCGAAGAGGAAAAGGATGTTGTACCCAACCTGATGATAGGTTTCGGCATTGACGAAACCCAGGCGGAATTTGTGGCCGAGATACGCCTGCGCCAGCTGAACAGAAGCTATATCATAAAAAGAGTTGAAGAAAAACAGCAGTTGATTGACGATATAACTGAGCTGGAAAGCGTGCTGAAAAGTGACGGCAAGATAAATAAAATCATCATAAAAGAGCTGGAAAATGTCATAAAAAAATATGCTAAACCCCGCAAAACCCGGATAAAATACGGCCTGCCGGAAACAGCCGCACAGGAAACAGAAGCGGAAATACCGGCCTATGCAGTAAATGTATTTGTGACAAAACACGGCTATGTAAAGAAGATTACACCCCAGTCACTGCGTATGAGCGGCGAGCACAAGCTGAAAGATGATGATGAGATTGTACTGCACAAAGAGTGTCAGAACGACGCCCATATACTGTTTTTCACCGACAGGATGCGGGTTTACAAAACCCGTGCCGCCGCCTTTGAAGACAGCAAAGCCAGTCTTCTGGGCGAATACGCCCCGGCAAAACTGTCCATGGAAGACGGTGAAAACATAATACGGACGGTCATCTGCGCCGATTACAAAGGCTTTTTGCTTATATGCTTTGACAATGGCAAGGCCGCCAGAATTCCCATGAGCGCCTACGAAACAAAGCAGAACCGCAAAAAGCTGGTAAATGCTTTTTCCGACAAGGCAAAGGTTGTGTCCATAATGCATTTTGAGGACAATCGGGATGTGCTGTTTGTCAGCAGTGTAAACCGCGCGCTGGCAGTGAACACCGCGCAGATACCGGAAAAAACCACCAAAAACACCATAGGTGTGCAGGTGCAGACATTGAAGAAGAATCAGACGGTAAAATCAGTGCGCCTTCTGTCTGACGCCTCGCTGGAAAACCCGGCCAGGTTCAAGACCAAAAACATACCGGCTCGGGGCAGTTTCCTGAAAGATTCGGATGTGGCCAGCCAGCTGACATTTGAATAAAAAACGGGGGCTTCTGCCCCCGTCTGTATATAAGTAAGAGTTTTGTTTTTTGCCGTGCAGAAAACTTCTCTTACCGTTAAAGGATAAGAGAAGTTTTCTCTCATCCGTGCTATTATTATGAATGGAAAAAGGCCGTTTATTCCCGCTTTTTATGGAAATTTCTGCCTTTTTACCACAAAATATCCACACGGACAGTTTAAAATCATTTTTATATTGCAAAACAACTTTAAATATGATATATTTATTAAGTCATATAATATGAAAGGTCAGATACAATGAGTATTTTAGAAATTATCAGCGGCGCATTGCTTATTTTTTGCGGCATTATCATAATTTTGCTGGTTGTGGCTCAGGAGCCCAAAGGTGGTATGGAAGCCATCACCGGCACCAATCCTTTTGCCAATGTACAGTCCCGTTCGGCTGACGCCGGCGCGGCAAAGTTGACAAAATATGCCGGAATAGCGTTTTTTGTACTTGCTGTTGCAGTAAGCGCAATCAACATCTTAGCCTAATAATCATAGCTGATTAACAAAGCCGTCATTTTATGTGACGGCTTTTGTCATATTGCAGATTTTACACATATTTCACTTTGCATAAGTTACAATAAAATTGAAAAACAAAAAACAGGAAAGAAGAAAATATGCCTATAAAAGAAAGAATATTGAATGAACTGAAAAAGGGCCCGGTAAGATACAAAAAGTTGCAGTCAAAATTCAAGGCCAGCAAAAAGCTTTTTGCCGCCATGGAGGAGATGTACAGCCGGGGCCTTATAACCGAAAAAGGCGGATATATCAGCCTTGCGGAAAAAACTGTCCGCAAAAAGGATAAAAAGAATGACGGCCGGCTGGCCGGAACGGTGGTAAAGCTGACGGAGAATTTCGGCTTTGTCAGGTGCGAGGGCCTGGACGAGGATATATTTGTCTCAGGCAAAAACATGATGGGTGCTGTCACCGGCGACGAGGTGCTGGTGCAGACGGTAAAGGCTTCCCGCAGGGATATGGAAGGAATTATAACCCGGATAACCAAGGAAAAAACCAATATAGTGGGCACAGCCATGCAAAAAGGCCACCGGCTGTATGTGCAGCTGAAAGACTGTCCGTATGTGTGCCCAAAGGCGGAAAATCCCATAGCCCGCGACGGAGATATAGTGCTGGTCAATCTGTCCGGACGCGGATACAGCCACCGCCGCCTTACAGCGCAGATACAGTCTGTAATCGGTGTGGTGTCTGACTCCAAAAAAGCGGTGGATGTACTGCTGGCAGAAAAAAATGTCAGCAGGCAGTACCCCAGGCAGGCGGTGGACGCCGCAGTTAAAAGAATAGAAGAGGTGGATTTTGACAGGGAAAGGAAAAACCGCAAAGACCTGACAGACCTGCCCATATTCACCATAGACAGCGCGTCCACAAAGGACATTGACGATGCCATTTATGTGGCCGAAACAGAAAACGGATATGACCTGTCTGTACACATTGCCGATGTCAGCTTTTATGTGCAGCCGTCAGACCGGTGCGATATGGCCGCCTTTGAAAGGGGAACATCCATATATTTCGGCGAAAGTGTAATTCCGATGCTTCCGGCGGAATATTCCAACGATGTGTGTTCTCTGAACGAAAACCGGACAAGGTTTGCCTTTACCTGCCAAATGAGCCTGGACAAACAGGGAAATGTAAAAAAATATGAATTTTTCAAGTCGGTCATACGCAGCAGGGTCAAGGGCGTGTACAGTGAGGTAAACGCCCTGCTGGCAGGAGATGCGGACCGGGAGATAAAGGAAAAATATTCTCAGGTCAGCCGGCGGATATTCACTGCCGCAAAACTGTATGAAAAGCTGAGGGAAAAAAGGGTGGCCCGCGGCAGTATGGATATTGAAAGCGATGAAGCGTATATACTGTTTGGCCCCGACGGCAAGGCTGTTGATATACAGAAAAGACAGCGCGGACTGGCGGAGATGATAATAGAAGAGTTTATGCTGCTGGCAAACTCCTGTTCCGCAAACCTGGCCAAAAAAATCGGCCTGCCTTTTGTTTACCGCATACACCGGCGGCCCGACAGCGAAAAGCTGGACGGACTGAAAGAAAATTTGGCCAAACTGGGACTGTCCATACAGCGGCAGCCCGGCGAAAGTATGCAGCAGACCATGAGCCGCCTGCTGGATGATACCCGCGGCACAAATTTGCAGACTGTGGTGCACAAGCTGATTTTGCGCAGTCAGTCCAAAGCCAAGTACAGCGAACAGCCCATAGGTCACTTTGGCCTGGGGCTGGAAGACTATGCCCATTTCACCAGCCCCATACGCCGTTATCCTGACCTGGCAATACACCGCATACTGTCTTACTGGCTGCAAACGCAGGACCGGCAGAAAGCCCAAAAGCGCTTTGCAAAATTTGCCAAAAGGCGGTCAGAGCGTTCCAGCGCCGCAGAACTGGCGGCCATGCAGGTGGAAAGGGGCGCAAACGACATATACAAAGCGGAAATTATGCAGGGTCATATCGGCGAAAGCTATGACGGCGTTATTTCTTCCGTGACCTCCTTTGGTATATATGTGGCTTTGGAAAATACTGTGGAGGGTCTGGTGCATATTTCAAAGCTGGATATGGTCAGCCCGCAGCTGGATGAAGGATATTGTTTGTACTGCCCCATAAGCGGCAAAAAGTATACTTTGGGACAGCCTGTACAGGTTGTTGTGGAGGGTGTTGATATACTCAACGGCAATGTGGATTTTGCACTGGAAGGGTGGAAAACTGCGCCGACAGACAAGAAAGCTGATAAAAAGACCAGGGAAAGCCGCGGCAAAAAGCGCAGCGGGGTAAAGCGTACCCGCCAAACCTTTGAAAAGAAAGCGGCCAAAGTCAGATATCCGCGCGGAAAAAGCAGAAAAAAGCAATCTGAAAAATAAAAAACGGCAAATAAAATAACAGGGGAACACCCTGTTATTTTTTTGTTTTCGGCGGCATAAAATGTTATAAATTACCAACAATATTCAAAAAAGAAACGGAGAGTTGGTATGTTAAACATCAGAAAGAAAGAACAAAGCCCAAAGGAAAAACAGCGCCGGGCGCTGAAAGAGGAGATAAGAAACTGCGAAAAATTGATACGGCGCGCCCAGAGTCTGTTCGAACTGTCCACTGACGAGGATCTGATAGAAGCCAGAATTTACGAACTGAAAAGCCTGAACAAGCACTATGACTATCTTATATCCTGCGCCAGACGGCTGGAAGAAACAGAGGAAAGGGATTTCCGGCAGGCAATAAATGTTTAGGTGATCAGAATGACTGTTTTGTTTTTATTTTCTGCACTGGTTATACTGTGCGGCGTATCCTACGGCTTTTCCAGGTCGATTTCTCCAATATGGACTGCGGTCAAAAGTGCAGTCAGCGGTATAGCGGCCCTGCTGCTGGTAAACCTGACCAGCGTTTACACCGGCTGTTACATAGCCATAAATCCGCGGACGGTGTTTGTATCCACGGTTTTGTCTTTGCCGGGTGTATTCAGCCTGCTGGTGATGAAATTGCTTTTGCATTATTGATAAGGCGGGCGGCCTGTTGTATAATTTGATTATAGAACAGGGGTGACGGTATGGAATTTATATGGTGCCGCCGGGGCGATGAGGCAATGGAAGATGTGCTGGAATTGCGCAGGCAGGTTTTGTGCGACGAGATAGGCTTTTCAGACAGTTACCGGCTGGATGACGATGACAAAGACGCACTGCACCTGCTGTGCCGACAAGACGGACAGGCGGTGTGCACCGCAAGGATAGTAAGAACAACAGAAAACACATGGCTTTTCGGCAGACTGTGTGCGCCCGCGCGGCAAAGAGGAAAAGGCTGCGGCGCGGCGGCCGTCAGGCGGGCAGAGGAAAAATGCCGCCGGCTGGGCGGCAAAAAAATTACCGTAAAAGCAAAATATGACAAAGAGGGGTTTTATTCCCATTTGGGTTTTTCGCCTGTGGGCGAAGTTTATCTGCAAGAGGGAATACCCCATATCGACATGGAAAAATGCCTTTGACATCAAAGCTGAAACAAGGAGGATAAATTATGGACAAGCAAAAGATGAGACAGGCCTTTGATATACCTCATCACGCCAATCTTTTTGCCCTGATTTACAGGCGGGCGACAGAGATGTGCGGCGAAAAAGGCGCCGCGGCGGCGGACGAGGGAACAAAGCTGTACGGAAACCAGCGCGGCCGGCGTATGGCAAAGCGACGGCTGAAAGACGGGCGGCCGCTGAACATGGAAAGCTATCTGCTGTACGGCGAATGGAAGGACAAAAACGGATTGTCTTCCAGCCGTGTCAGCGCAACGGCGCCGGTCTACTGCAACCGGGTAGAGCGCTGCGGCTGGTGCGACGCCTGGAAAGCTGCCGGTCTTATGGAATACGGCAAAAACTACTGTACATATGTGGATAAAAGCCTGGTGACCGGCTTTAACCCGCAGCTGTCCATAAACATAAACAGCGTTTTGTCCCAGGGTGGCCAAAGCTGTGATTTTGAATGGCTGGGCTTTAAAATTGAAAACGAACAGCAGGCGGCGGACTTTGCGGCCAAAGGACGGGCGCTTGGAGACCGCACCACAAAGGATTTCCTGTATCACAGCGGACATCTTCTGCGGGCGATGAAAAGTGCGCTGGCCCGGAATCTGGGTCGGCAGGCAGCGGAAGAAATACGGGAAAAAGCTGTCAGTGATTTTGCCGGTATGTACGGCGAAGAAATGGCAGACGCCCTTGTACGGGAATCTAAGCAGGATTTTTCCATAGTGGATTACTGATAAGGTGCGTTTATGGGATATGACCAGATAGTTCTGCGTTTGTGCCTGGCGGCCTTTATCGGCGGATGCATAGGCGCTGAACGACAGATAAAAAACCATCCGGTGGGCCTGCGCACCAACACGCTGGTGTGTATAGCCGCCGCAATGGTTATGATACTTTCACAGCTTATGACCGAGCAAAGCTGGCGGCAGTATGCGGTGGTTTCCGACCCCAGGCTGGCCGGCCAGGTTATAACAGGCATAGGTTTTCTGGGTGCGGGTACGATACTGCGCTCTCCCTCCGGCGTAAGGGGGCTGACGACTGCTGCCAGTTTGTGGAGTGTGGCCTGTATAGGCCTGGCAGTGGGCTCGGGATATTACCGGCTGGCACTGACTGCCAGCGCCCTGGTACTGATAGCCCTTGTTGCCGCAAAGCACATTTCGTCCTTTCTGGGGCGTATGTCCCGGGTGCACCATGTAAAGGTGGAGCTGCGGGCTGATATGCGGATGACAATGAAACTGCTGGAAAAGCTGGAAAAGCCGGAGTGGATATAAACGAAGCGCCGGTGAAGCTGAGTTACGACGGCGGCGAGAATACTTCCGGCATAGATTTTGTTACCAGAGGTGCGAAGCAAAGCCGGCGGGTTGCCCGGGCTTTGCAGCGGTGCCGGCAGGTGAAAAGCGTGTAGTACAACGCCTGAATTTCTGACATATAAAAACAGCGGAGAGCCGCAGGCTTTCCGCTGTTTTTTTGATTCCGTTATTCAATTACAACGCTTTCCATGATGACAGGTGTAACCGGTTTGTCGGCCCAGCCTGTGGGGGTAGCGGCAATTCTGTCAACTACATCCATGCCTTCCACAACCTTGCCGAAGGCGGCGTACTGGCCGTCCAGGTGAGGTGCGTCTGCGTGCATTATAAAGAACTGGCTTCCGGCAGAGTCCGGAACTGCTGTTCTGGCCATTGAAATAACACCTCTGGTGTGTTTCAGGTCATTTTTGACGCCGTTGGCGGCAAATTCGCCTTTGATTGTCCAGCCGGGGCCGCCTGTGCCGTTGCCTTTGGGGCAACCGCCCTGAATCATAAATCCGGGGATTATGCGGTGAAAGCCCAGGCCGTCGTAAAAGCCTTCCTTTACCAGCTTTTCAAAGTTGGCGCAGGTGATGGGAGCTATATCGGGGTAAAGCTCGATTTTAATTTTTTCGCCGTTGTCCATTGTGATTGTAACCATTTCTGTATCTCCTTTTTGTGTTATGCGGTTTATTTTACACCGACATTTTAAAAATTATGTGTAATTATTTT
>CASFSP010000106.1 GCA_949297385.1 uncultured Oscillospiraceae bacterium | reverse complement strand
TTAAAGGTGTTTTTTGCCTGGCTGCGGTGCTTTGCCTTTGCTTTGGACTGCTTAACCCAATAATAGCCAGTGCCGGAACTATGGAGGATTATCAGGCTGCCCAGGAAAAGCTGGATCAGATAAACAAAGAGATTGCCGCACTGAAAACCCAGAAGGAAAAACAGGAAGCAGAAAAGAAAACTGCCCGGACTCAGATAGATTTGGTTAAAAAACAGATAGAAATACTTAACGGAGATATTTCACGGACCAATGATGACCTTCTGGCAAAACAGGAAGAACTGGAACTGAAAAAAGCGGACATTCAAAAAACAGACGAGCTGTTTAAAGAGCGCCTGAAAGCAATGTATATAATGCGCAGCGGAGGCAGCCTGTCAACAGTCCTGGCTGTGGACAGCTTTTCAGAATTTCTGACAGCCGCAGATACTTTGCAGAGAATTTCTGTGGCAGATACAGAGCTGCTGCAGCTGCTGGAAGAACAGAAAAAAGCCATAGAAGAGGAAGAAGCCCAGATTCAGGACCGGCTTAACAACCTGGTTGAAAAACAGGGCGAGATGGAAAGCAAACAGGCTGAACTGGCAACACTGATGAAAAAGCTGGACAGCAGCCTGTCAGAAACCGAAGCACGGCAGCAGGCTGCCAGTGAGACCCAGAAGGAAGTCTATAAGGAATACCTGCGGGCAAAAGAGGCTGTCGAGGCAGAATTCGGCGAAGGCTCCACCGGCGATTTTGTAGGCGGTGAGTGGATATGGCCGGTTCCTTCAAACGGGCACATTTCGTCCCCATTCGGCTGGCGTACACTGTACGGTGTACCGGATAACCATATAGGTATAGACATTGCCACAGGCAGCGGTCCGTACATATTCAATCAG
This sequence comes from uncultured Oscillospiraceae bacterium, assembly GCA_949297385.1. Taxonomy (GTDB): domain Bacteria; phylum Bacillota; class Clostridia; order Oscillospirales; family Ruminococcaceae; genus RGIG3102. The sequence goes on along the minus strand of CASFSP010000106.1, from coordinate 9,985 downwards.
CCGATAGTTGCTTCTAACTCAGGCACAGTAAAAACTGCCATACATTCCAACAAAGGATATGGCAACTACATCATAATCGACCACGGCGGCAACAACTTCACCCTTTACGGCCACTGTAATTCACTGGCTGTCGGCGTGGGTGACTATGTAACCCAGGGACAGACAATAGCCTATGTGGGCTCTACAGGTAACTCCACCGGACCTCATCTCCATTTTGAGATAAGGCTGAACGGCACCCCGGTTGACCCGGCGCCGCTGGTTGCCTCCACAAGGCCTTAACGGAAAGGATTAAAGATGAAGAAAAAAATAAGTTTTAGCACAGCGATAAGCTATGTGTTTATCGCCATGACGGTTACTTTTTGCCTGACAATGGTAATTTCGTCAAAAATGTTTGAATCGAAAGTGGCATCTGTCAACGAAAAGGAAACCATGTACGACAAGATTGCCGATATAGACCAGACAGTAAGGCAAAATTATTATACAACCCTGGACGATACCCGGGTTACTGAAGGTATGGCCCGGGGCTATGTGCAGGGGCTGAATGATGCTGACTCGCTGTATTATTCTGCACGGCAGATGTCTGAATACCAGGACATACAGGCCGGTAAAATTATAGGTATAGGCGTTGATATAATCAAATCCCGTGAAGACGGCGGATATATGAAAGTTTATAATGTCTATACAGACTCCCCGGCAGATGTGCAGGGCATTGTTTCCGGCGATACGATTACAGCCATAGACGGAATAAGCACCATCAATATGCAGGTGGAAACAGCGCGCCGGATGCTTTCCGGCCTGTCCGGAACCTCATTGGAGCTGACTTATGTCCATGAAGGCAGCGAAACAACTGCCACCCTTACACACAAGGCATACGATGCACCGTCTGTTATATCTTCCAAGGAAGGTGATTACGGATATCTGAAAATAACATCTTTCAATGCCAAAACAGCTTCAGAGCTGGAATATTCTGCCAACAATCTGATTGGCCAGGAAGTAAAAGCCCTTGTAATAGATGTGCGCGATAATGCCAGCAAAGACTTTGACAGCGCTGCCGCTGCGGCCGACATACTGCTGAAAGAAGGCACAACAATGTATGCGGTATATCAGGACGGCGAAAAGAAGGTTCTTTATACATCAGATAAAACCAGCGTTTCAGTGCCGATTGTGCTGGTGACAAACTCCGGTACAGGCTATGCATCTGAGATGTTTACAGTTATGCTGAAAGATGTAGCCGACGCCAAAACAGTTGGAACCACCACAATGGGAAAAGGCGGATTGCAGAAGATGTTCCGTCTGCCTGACGGCAGCGGCGTGGAGCTGACAGTTGCCATACTTAATCCGGTAATCTCCCGGGTATACAATGGTACAGGCATTGCGGCAGACTATGAAAAAACACTGGATGCCAATCAGGAACTGACTTATGTCACAATGTCTCCCAGCGAGGATCCTCAGGTAGTGCGTGCTTTTGAAGTTGCCGGAAACCTGAGTAAGTAATATTTTCAAATAAAAAATCCCCTGTAAAGGGGATTTTTTATTTGCTGCGGATGTTTTGACCTGTCCCCAGTATATAGTCTGCTGATACATTATAAAATCTGCACAAGGTTATCAGATGTCTTATAGGCATTTCATTTTCACCTTTTTCATACCTTGAATAAACCTGCTGAGTTGTGCCCAGAACTGCGGCCAGGTCTTTTTGTTTTAAATCCCTGTCCTCACGCAGTTCTCGCATAATCTCCCAGTATTTTTTCATCTTTTACTACCTCACAATATATTATTTGTAAGGTCAATTTTAATATACACTATATATGGTGTATTGACTTTACACCATATATAGTGTAATATATGAGATATAAAGAACGGAGGAAATATTATGGATACCAAAAAATGCAGACATTGTAAAAGCGAAATACCCGCAGATGCAAAAGTATGTCCCGTATGCCGAAAAAAACAAGGTAAAAAGATATGGCCTGTGATAATTGCAGTTGTACTTGTTTTTGGTATTATAGGCAGTGCAGGCAACAGCGGAAAGCAGCAGATTTCCGGTGACAAGTCATCGCCTGCTTCAACACGGACAGAGTCCCAGCGGCCTAAGTATGAAATAACCCGGTGCGAAATCGAAACAGACGGCTATCTTACATATATATCAGGAAGTCTGGTGAACAACACTTCCAGCCAGACAAGCTATTTGCAGATAACATTTAATCTGTATGATGAAGACGGTGCCCTGATAGGTTCGGCAATGGACAATATAAACTATCTTGATGCCGGCGGCGTGTGGAAATTTAAAGCGCTGGCTTTTGAAGATGGTTTTGCATCCTACGAGCTGGCGGAAGTAACCGGTTTCTGAAAATAAAAAATCCCCTTTTTAGGGGATTTTTTATTTTTTTCTGTAAATCAGGATTTATAGTATATGGCAGATAGAAAAACTATTTGTCGAACCTGGCAGATATTTCCATAAGTTTTACAACATTCCTTAAAGTCGCGTCCAGGTTTTGTCTGGCAAAAGCTTTTGTTTTTTCAAAGTCGCCGGCTGTGAGGTTGGTGGTGAACACACAGCTGACACCTTCGTCATAGCTTTTTTCAAAGCCTTTTACGGCCTGTCCTACTACGGCGATAACCGGCACGCCCAGTTTTTTGGCACGGCGGGAAATACCCACCACTGCCTTTCCGGAAAGACTTTGCCGGTCCAGGCTGCCTTCACCTGTAATGATACAGTCGGCATCTGCGGCTTCATGTTCAAACCCGGACATATCCAGGATAAGGTCTATACCTTTTTCCAGCTTGCCTCCCATGAACACACTGACACCGTATCCGGCTCCACCGGCGGCGCCGGCTCCCGGAAGGTAAGCCCGGTCTATGCCGTATTTGCTGTTTATCATCCGGGAAAAATCCTGTAAATTTTTGTCCAGATGTTTTACCATCTTAGGATTGGCACCTTTTTGCGGCTCAAATATGTAGGCGGCTCCGGTGGGGCCGTAAAGCGGATTATCTATATCACACATGGCCATTATTTCCACGCCGTCCAGCAGTTTTTCTGCCCGGCCGGCGTCAAAGCGGGTAATAGTGCTTAAATTTCCGCCCACAGGGATAAACCGCTGGTCCCGCCGATTGTAAAACTGCACGCCCAGGGCTGCTGCCATTCCTGTGCCGGCGTCGTTGGTACAGCTTCCGCCCAGCCCAAGTATTATTTTTTTGCAGCCGTGGTGTATCGCATGTTTTATCATTATGCCTGCGCCGTAAGTTGTGGTTTTGGCAGGGTTTTCTCGCCCGTATACCTGCGGCAGGCCTGCGCATTTGGCCAGTTCGATAACGGCGGTTTCGCCTTTGACTGCGTAGTAACTTTCAAAAGGTTCCATGAAAGCGTTGAAGGTCTGTACGGTTACTTTTTGGTACCCGTCAAAGCCCAGAAAGCAATCTGTTGTGCCTTCGCCGCCGTCCGCAATGGGCCAGGTTACAACCTTGCAAGCCGGAAAGATTTGCTTAATATTCTTTTTTGCCGCATCACAGAATTCAGTTGCTGATAAAGTGCCTTTGAAAGAGTCCGGCATTACAATACATTTTTTCATAATAGATTTCCACAAGTATATTTTTTATATAATTCCCATTCCTGTCCAGCCGATTGTAGCCAGAATGTAAAGTATTACGGCCACTATTGCAGGCTAGATTAAGGACAAGTTGTCAACCTTTTAAAAATTCACCCAAATTTGCGTATTCGCTGCTGTGTTCCAGCGGATAATCTCCGTTGAGATATTCCAGCGCAAATGCCACATGGGCTGCGGCGCCAGTGACCATTGCGCGCTCGTCAATATCAAACAAAGGATTGTGTATTTCTGCGCCGGAACCGACTTCGTCATTTCTGATACCCAGGTTGCCGTAACATCCGGGGGCAGCTATCATATACTGTGAATAGCTTTCTGAACCCATTGTGGGCATCTGTGGGCACAGGGCTTCTTCTCCCAGCACTTTAACTATTGCATTCTGAGCTATATCTGCGGCGCATTTGTCGTTTATCAACGGAATGGCTCCGCCTTTGCCCAGGTTTTCAATGGTGCAGTCATAGGACTCTTCCAAGCTTTTTATAATCTTGTCCAGCTGTTTTTCAAAGGGGATTCGTACATTTTCTTTTGAGAAATATCTTGCAGATCCGGAAAATTCTGCGTATTCCGGTATAATGTTGGACTTTGTGCCGGCATCAATTTTGCAGATTGAAACAGTCAGCTGTTCAAAGGGGGATATGTGTTTCATGCGGATTTTGTTTATTTCGTTGATAAATTCCAGCATGCAGTCCACCGGGTTGTTGGACAGGTCGGGTCTGGAAGCGTGACCGCCGCGTCCGGTTATCCTGAAGCTGACCGGTATGGATCCGGCGTCAGCGTATCCGGCGCTTATACCGAATTTGCCTGTTTCCAGCTTCTGTTCCACATGCATTCCGAAACAAACATCGTATTTTATATCGTTATCCCAGAAGTACTGCAAAATATACTTTATGTTTCCGCCGCCTTCTTCGCCGCGTTCAAAAACCAAAAGTACATCGCCGTTTAGCTCACTCCTGTTTTTGTACAGCACATCGGCTGCCGCCAGCAGCATGGATGTGTGTGCGTCATGGCCGCAGGCGTGCATTACACCGTCGTTTTCAGATATGCACACACGCGGTTTTGACAGGTTGTGCTCCGGCTCCTGGATGGGCAATGCGTCTATGTCGGCACGCAGCATGACTGTTTTTCCGCTGCTGTTGCCTCTGACCCAAGCAATTACGCCGCCGTTGGGAATATCGATGATTTCTTCCAGGCCGCTGGCTTTCAGCTGCTCGATTATGTAGCGGCAGGTGTTGTCCTCCATTTTGCTCAGCTCTGGGTGCGCATGCAGATACCTGCGGTTTTCAACCATTTTGTCGTATCTGTCTTCGATAAGTTTTAAAATATCCATAAGCTTTCCTTTCTTTTGTTTATTGTGATAGCGTCACATAAATTATAGATAAAACATTGAAAATATGTGACCAAATCATATAGTATATTTTTCAGTATACATAAAAAATAAAATAAATCAACATTGTAAAGTAATTTTCGTCAGATATGATAATTTTGACTGTTCCACTTATGCACCTTAAATCAACGAGGCGAAAATTATATGTGACAGGGCAACAAAAGGCATTTATATTTTATGTGATAAAAAAACGCAAGCTGTAAAAGCTTGCGTTTTTTTATTTTGTATCAAAAATCAGAAAAGACCTTTTATCACTCCGTTTTCGTCCACATCTATGGACAATGCGGCAGGAACTTTGGGCAGTCCGGGCATGGTCATTATCTCACCCATAACGGCGACTACAAATCCTGCGCCGGCAGACAGACGAAGTTCGCGCACTGTCATGGTGAAATCGGTGGGAGCTGCCAGCAGGGAAGCGTTGTCAGAGAAGGAGTACTGGGTTTTGGCAACGCACACCGGCAGTTTGGCATAGCCGTTTGCTTTCAGGGTTTTCAACATGGTCAGAGCCGGTTTGTTGAAAATAACTTCCTTTGCACCATAAATTTTACTGCACAGTACTTTTATCTTTTCATCTACTGTCAGATCTTCATCATAGGCATAGTTTATCTTTGCGTTATCATCCATTATATCTAGGACTTTCTGTGCCAGTTCCAGGCCGCCTTCGCCGCCTTTGGCAAACACTTCACTGAGGGCGCATTCCACACCCTGCTGTTTGCAGTAGGCATATACAGCCTGTCTTTCTGCTTCTGTGTCAGAGGGGAAGCTGTTCAGAGCCACCACACAGGGCAGGCCGAAGTTGTCCTTTATGTTGTGAATATGTCTGCCCAGGTTGGCAAGACCTTTTTCCAGAGCGGCAACATTTTCGTTGTTGAGCTCGGTTTTGGCAGCGCCGCCGTGATGTTTCAGCGCCCTGATTGTAGCCACTATTACTACGGCGTTAGGTGTAAGGCCGTTCATGCGGCATTTGATGTCCAGGAATTTTTCGGCGCCCAGATCAGCTCCGAATCCTGCTTCGGTAACCACATAGTCGCCCAGTTTTAGCGCCAGCTTTGTGGCCACAGCACTGTTGCAGCCGTGGGCGATGTTGGCAAAGGGGCCGCCGTGGATAAGACAGGGGGTGTTTTCAAGTGTCTGCACCAGGTTGGGGTTGATTGCATCTTTCAGCAGTGCCGCCAGGGAGCCCTGGGCACCCAGCTGACCCACTGTCACCGGTTCACCGGCATAGGTGTAACCTATTACTATTTTGGACAGCCTTTCTTTCAGGTCTGCCAGGTCGGACGCCAGACAGAAAACCGCCATTATTTCGCTGGCTACCGTTATATCAAAACCGTCCTCGCGGGGGGTGCCGTTGGCCTTTCCGCCCAGGCCGTCGGTGATAAAGCGCAGCTGTCTGTCGTTCATGTCCACACAGCGTTTCCAGGTTACTCGGCGGGGGTCTATACCCAGCTGATTGCCCTGGTATATATGGTTGTCCACCAATGCGGCCAGCAGGTTGTTTGCTGCGCCGATGGCATGCAGGTCACCGGTAAAGTGCAGGTTGATGTCCTCCATGGGCACTACCTGTGAATATCCGCCGCCGGCGGCGCCGCCTTTTACGCCGAATACCGGCCCCAGGCTGGGTTCACGCAATGCCAGCACCACATTTTTGCCCATGCGCGCCAGTCCGTCGCCCAGGCCGATGCTGGTGGTGGTTTTGCCTTCACCGGCCGGTGTGGGGCTGATGGCTGTCACCAGGATAAGTCTGCCTTTTTTATCCGGCAGGTTTTTGACTTTGTTCAGGTCGATTTTTGCCTTGTAATCGCCATACAGGCTGATTTCCCGTCGGGAAAGGCCCAGTTTTTCAGCTACCTGTTCGATGGGAATCATATTTGCCCGCTGGGCTATTTCTATATCGCTTTTCATATCCGCAAGTCCTCCTTCAAATACATTTGTCTGTATACAATAATTATACACAAACGGCAGATTATTGCAAATGCAAAATACACATTTTGCCAAAGCGATAAAATATTGCACAGTCTGACATATATATGATATAATTTTATGAATAGTTTTATATTGTTTGTCATTGTTTTTCAAAGGAAAGAGGGATTTTATGATATATCTGGATAACGCTGCCACAACCCCTGTAAACAGCCGGGTGGCACAGGTTATATATGAAAGCATGCAAAATTGTTTTGCCAATCCGTCAGCACTGTACAATATAGGCGCAGACAGCGAGGCGGCAATGAACAAGGCCAGGGCTTTTGTGGCCGGCTGTATCGGCGCAAAGCCAAGTGAAATGTACTTTACCTCCTGCGCCAGCGAAAGCAACAATATTGCCATATACGGTTTGGCTCTGGCCAGAAAAAACTGGGGCAAAAGAATAGTGACAACCGGGTACGAACATCCTGCGGTACAGCACCCCTTTGAATTTCTGGGCGAGCTGGGCTTTGAAACAATATTTGTAAATCCGGATAAAAACGGAATTGTCAGCGAAGAAGAAATTCTGGCGGCAGTGGACAGCAAAACCAGCCTGGTCAGCCTGATACATGTAAACAATGAAACAGGCGCAAAATTGGACATTGAAAGACTGTCTGCGGCCATCAAGCGGAAAAACCCCCGCACTGCCGTACATATAGATGCAGTGCAAAGCTTTATGAAATATCCAATAGATGTCAAAAAGCTGAGCATAGAAAGCCTGTCCTTCTCTGGTCACAAGATAAACGGGCCAAAGGGTATAGGCGGCCTGTATCTGAAAAGCGGAACAAATATAAAACCGGTGTTTCTGGGCGGCGGTCAGGAAAAAGGACTGCGTGCAGGCACAGAAAATATCCATTATATACAGGGCATAGCCAAAGCCTGTGAAATACTAAAACCCAATATTTCCAGAAACCTGCGGCATTACCGGCAGCTGAAAAAACATCTGCTGGAAGGCCTTGCACAGTTTGACAATGTGGTGATAAACAGCCCGCGGGACGCGGCGCCTTACACCGTCAACATATCATTTACCGGCTACCGCAGCGAAACTCTGCTGCATTTTTTGGACAGCATGGGTATATGTGTATCCTCCGGTTCCGCCTGCTCCAAAGGCAGTCAGAGTCACACCCTTACACGGATGAAGCTGCCGCAGGAACTTATCGACAGCGCGCTGAGAATATCCTTCGGTGTTCAGAACACAACGGAAGATGTGGACAGCCTGATACAGGCGCTTAAAGCGGCAAAAGAAAAATTACAGAAGGTGAAAAAATAATGGAACAGTTGATAATGTGTTATCTGGGCGAGGTTGCCCTCAAAGGACTTAACAAGTCCACTTTCGAGGCCCAGCTGATAAAAACCATAAAGCAGAGAATTAAAAATCTGGGACAGTTCAAAATTTACAAGGCCCAGAGCACCATATATGTACAGCCGGAGGACGAGTTCAGTGATGTGGATGCGGCTTTTGAAAAGATAAAGAAGATTTTCGGCATATCCTCCGTCAGCAAAGCGGCAGTGACCGAAAAGAATTTTGACAAAATCTGCCGGGTGGCACCGGAATACCTGCGCGACACATTGCAGAGGGCCAGGACATTTAAAGTCAGCGCCAAGCGCAGTGACAAAAGTTTTCCCATGGGTTCGCCGGAAATATCCAAAGAGCTGGGCGCAGTATTGCTGCGCGCTTTTCCCCATCTGAAAGTGAATGTGAACAACCCGGATGTAAATGTAATGGTGGAAATCAGGGATTTCGGCGCCTATATCCACGAGGCAAAACAGCCCGGCGCCGGCGGCATGCCCGTTTCCTCCTCCGGCAAGGGAGCGCTGATGCTTTCCGGCGGAATTGACAGCCCTGTGGCGGCCTATATGATGGCCAAAAGGGGCATGAGCATAATGGGCGTGCACTTTGCATCTCCTCCGTACACCGGCGAAAGAGCCAGACAGAAGGTTATAACCCTGTGTGAAAAGCTGACAGATTACACCGGCGACATAAACCTGTTTATAGTCCCGTTTACTGCCAGCCAGGAATATATCAGGGATCACGGCGTGCGGGAATTGTTCACAATCCTTATGCGCCGCAGTATGATGAGGATAACCCAGAGAATTGCGGAAAAATTCGGCGCCGGCGCCATAATCACCGGCGAAAGCCTGGGTCAGGTGGCTTCCCAGACCTTGGCAGCCATAACTGCAACCAACGCCAGTGTGGATATGCCCATATTCCGCCCGGTTATAGGTATGGACAAAACAGAGATTACGGAGATAGCCAGAAAAATTGATACCTTTGAAACCTCCATACTTCCTTACGAGGACTGCTGTACAATATTTACACCTCCGCACCCCAAAACCAAACCCAGCCTGGAAGAGGTGCTGGCGGCAGAGCAGGCCATGGGTATGGACGCATTGCTGAAACTGGAAGAAGAAGCCGCAGATACAGCGGAAAAACTGAGAATAAATGTCCAGTAATATATAGGGAAAAGTATAAAATTTAAAGGAGGCAACGGTTTGAAGGCGGAAATTATTAGCGTGGGAACCGAACTGCTGCTGGGAGATATAGTAAATACCAATGCCCAGTTTATCAGCAGGCGGCTGAGCGCGCTGGGAATAAGCGTTTATAACCAGCAGGTTGTTGGCGATAACCGGCAAAGGCTGGAACAGGCAGCCCGGCTGGCCAAAAGTCGCAGTGATATAGTAATATATACCGGCGGCCTGGGGCCCACCGACGACGATCTGACTAAACAGACAGTGGCCAGGGTGTATAATGACAGTCTGGTGTTCAGCCAGAAAATATGTGAAGATATAGAAGACTATTTCAGGCACACCGGCCGCACCATGAGCGAAAACAACAAAAAGCAGGCTTATATACCGCAAAAAGGCAGATATTTGGAAAACAACTACGGTACTGCCCCGGGTATAGTGTTTGTGGACGGGGAAAAACTGGCTATACTTATGCCCGGTGTACCCCGTGAAATGAAACCTATGATGGAAAACCAGGTGGTGCCGCTGCTGTCCAAACTGGTCAGGGGCGTTATACTGTCCAGATATGTACATGTCA
>CASFSP010000105.1 GCA_949297385.1 uncultured Oscillospiraceae bacterium | reverse complement strand
GATCTGCCAGCCGGAAAGCGTCGTAATTCACAGTACTGTCCAGGGTCATCTGCGCATCGCACCGGCGCATGGTAAGTGTATTGTAAACCCGGCTGTTCTCAACGCCCATAATACTGTTGGATATTTTATAGGCAGAGGCGATGTGTACATATTCGTCCGGCGCGCCGCCCACAGGCGTCAGCAGGGCAAATATCAGCCCCATAAAAAACGCTGCGACCGCAAAGATATTTTCGGTTTTGCTTTTGCGGATAAAAATCAGCGCGTAAACAATTTCCAGCCCTGCCACAGCCAGAAATGACACCAGGGCAAACCAGCCGTAAATATCATTTCCCACATATTCAGTGATATACTGCAAAGCGACGGTGCCCTCTGCCCGCCGGCCATTTTCCGTCAGGCCAAATCCGTCATAGGTTTCTTCGCTTTTCCACAGGGCAATTTTATCCTCATCACTTTGGGGTGAAGTATATATGTGCAATGTATACCGGCTGTCCTGCCGGCAGTATATCATTTGGTCAAATATAAAATTTTTAAATGTATTGTCCAGCAGGCCGGTCATGTCTTCATCGGCACGGGCGACCACATTGCCCGTTTCGTCTTCCAGCCGGACATGCACAGTGCCAAAGCACACGCGGTTGTATGTGTGAAAATCCACCGAAACACCGTACAGCCGGGTGCCTTCCTTAACCTGAATTTCCTGCCTTATACCTTCCGGGCCGGATATGCTTTGGGTGATGACAGAATAATCATCGTTTACTATCTGTCTTTTGCTGTAACCGGAAGCCGTGGGAAGACAGCAGTATCCTACCCACAGCAGAACTGCCGCTGCCACAGCCAAGATAACCGCCATATTTACACCATGACGGTATTTTTTATAAAGCTGATTTAACATTTCCATACTTTTCGTATTACGCCGGGACTTACAGCGCACTCTCCAATACTTTTATTATATCGTTTTTATCTGCGGCACCTTCGTGAATTTTGACGCCGTCCACATAAAAACAAGGTACATAATAGTAATCAAACTGCCGTGCATAATCCCGCTGTCGGCTTTCCTCTACCCTTTCAACGCTTATTTCGCTGTATCGGGGCTGCGCCAGCAGTTCCCGCAAGAGCTTTTCTGCTCTTTTGCAGTATGGGCAGGACTGCAAATAAAAATAAGTGATCTTCTTCATATATAACCTCCGGGCGTGTATATTAAACCGCCTTGCAGATATTATCTGCCTTTTCCTTTGTGTATGATACATGCAAAGCCGTTATCCTCAGCCCACCGGCGTAGCTGTTTTTCCAGCGTTTCGGTCTCCCGCGGCGGCAGGCCGAAATCCTCCGGCCAAAAGATAAGGGTCTTTTCCCTTTCCGGCGCCGATTCGCATATGGCCTGATAGATGTTACAGCCATCTGTGCATGTTATCAGATGGTTGTACATATGTATATTTTTTTGCAAAGTAAATTTATATTCCATATATATACCTTTTCAGTCCGGGCACAAAAACCGGAACAGATATATTTTTTTCATTATACCATACAGGCCGCTTTATTTAAAGCGCGGTGTACAATTTACGGTATGTATTTATTTTTATTTTTGTGATAAAATTATCTAAAACCAAAAGGAGGCGCGAAGATGGCTGACAGTCTGCAAAACAATATTCAATACTTAAAGGGCGTCGGCGAAAAGCGCGCCGCGCGGCTGAACAAACTGGGGGTATACACCGTGGCTGACCTGCTGTACCTGTACCCCAGAAGATATGTGGACTACTCTGCCCCGCTGACTGTGGCCCGGGCCCCTTTTGACGAAAACCGGGCGGTAAAAGCCACCGTACTGCAAAAAATGCCCGGCGTGAGAGTAAAGGGCGGCAGGACAATTTTCAAAATCTTCTGTGCCGATGACACCGCCGGACTGGAAGTGGTGTTCTTCAACAGCGAATACACCGCCGCAAAGCTGGAAGTGGGCAAAGAGTATATTTTTTACGGCAAGGTAGGCGGCAATATGCTGACCAGGCAGATGATTTCCCCCACCTTTGTCAGCGCGGACGCTCCCCACAAGCGTGTGCCGGTCTACCCGCTGACCGCCGGCCTGTCTTCGGCAGTGGTAAGCGGTCTTATGGCCAACGCCTTTGCCGCCGTCAGGGATGTGCCCGACTATATGCCCCGGGAAATACTGAAAAAATACAGCCTGCCGCCCCTTTACCGGGCGCTGAAAAACATACATTTCCCCGCCGACGGCCGGGCGCTGAAAAGCGCCGCCGAAAGGCTGAGTTTTGACGAGCTGTTTATTTTACAGCTGGGGCTGATGCTGCTTAACCGGCAAAAGAAAACTGTCAGCGAAATAAAGGTAGCCAGTGTAAACATAGACGACTTTTTGTCCTCCCTGCCCTTTAAACCCACCGATGCGCAGTTTGGCGCCATAAAGGACATCCTGCTGGATTTCAAAAGCGGCAGGGTGATGAACCGACTGGTACAGGGTGATGTGGGCAGCGGCAAGACCCTGGTGGCTGTATGCGCCATGTACTGTATGTACAAAAACGGATATCAGAGCTGTATCATGGCCCCAACGGAAATACTGGCGGTGCAGCACCGGAACAACATTTCCCGTATGCTGTCCCCCTTTGGCGTAAGGGTAGGACTGCTGACAGCGTCCCTGAAAGCCAGCCAGAGGAAATATGTGCTGTCCGCGCTGGAAAAGGGCGAAATAGATATTCTGGTGGGTACCCATTCAGTCCTCAGCGACCGGGTCAGCTTTTCCCGTCTTGGTCTGTTTGTCACCGACGAACAGCACCGTTTCGGGG
>CASFSP010000104.1 GCA_949297385.1 uncultured Oscillospiraceae bacterium | reverse complement strand
TGATGAGCTTTGGCGCTCTCTTTTGTTTTCACATCATTCATGGCCGCTGCTGTGGCCTCTACTGCCAGTTTTCTGGGGAACAGAAAGTTTCTGGCGTATCCGTCAGACACTGTAATCACAGTGTCCTTTTTTCCTATGCTTTTTACATCCTGCAATAAAACTACCTTCATATTATCCTCCGCTGTTTGGTTATTTTTATATAATAGCAGTTATTTTCTGTAATTGTCTATACTTTCTTTTATTTTTTCCTCTGCCTGTTCCAGGCTTACACCCCGCAACTGTGCACCTGCCATGGTCAGGTGTCCGCCGCCGCCCAGGTATTCCATAAGAACCTGAACATTGACCTCCCCAAGGCTGCGGGCAGATATATTTATCTGCTCGTCAAATTTCACAGCCACCACAGAAGCCGCAACCTCGTTTATGCTCAGCAGGTCATTGGCCGCCTGCGGCACAGCCACAGACAGTTCCTTCGGAAGTGCTTCCGACAGGGCTATGGCCACATCTTTGTATATGACAGCTTTGTTTACCAGCTCGCTTTTTGCCTGATAAACCTCTTTTGTCACGCTGAAAAATTTCAGCACATCATTGGGCATAGCTCCTTGTCTGCGCAGATAAGCGGCTGCTTCAAAGGTGCGAACCCCGGCCTTTTCCGCAAAATTGCGTGTATCCAGCATAATGCCGGCCAAAAGAGCCTGCGCCTGCACCTGAGTGATCTTATAATGAGTGGGAATAATGTACTGCAACAGTTCTGTAACCAGTTCTGAAGCAGACGAGGCGTAGGGTTCATGGTAAGAAACAACCGTATCGGTTATGTAGTCCACCATGCGGCGATGATGGTCTATTACAACCTTTTTTCCGCATTTTGAACACAGCTCCATGCTTTCAGTCATCCTGGCCACATGGGTATCCACTATTATCAGCAGTGTTTTGCTGCCGGTAAAGTGCCCGGCTTTTTCCGCTGTCACAAACAGCTCACCGCCTGTCCACCGCTGCTTTACATGGTCTATAAGGTCTTTGGCCAGTGTGGCTTCTTCATTTACCACAATATGAGGTTTGCGCCCGCAGCTTTCCACTGCGGCGGCAATGCCCACAGCCGAACCTATTGCATCCAGGTCGCTCATTTTATGGCCCATAATCAGCACATTTTCACTTTGCATTATAACATCTTTCAGTGCCTTGGCCACTATGCGGCTGCGCACTTTGCTGCGCTTTTCCACACTGGGCAAAGTACCGCCGAAAAATTCGTACCCATCCAGGCTTTTCACAACAGCTTGGTCACCGCCGCGGCCCAGCGCCATATCCAGCGCCTGTCTGGCCAGGTCGTCGTTTTCCGAAAAGTCTTTGCCGCCGCGGCCAACGCCAACAGACAAAGTCACGCTGTCCTCTTCAACAAGCCTGGCTTTGGACAGAATTTCAAACTGACCTTCATATATCCGGGAGAAATACCTTTCCTCCATGACAATATGATAACGGCTGGAAGAAACTTTTACCGCTATTCCCTTTGCAGTTCCTGCCGTCTGTTCCACCAGCCGATCCAGCGCTGCCATAATCTGGGCGCGCTTGCTTTCCTTCATCTCTTTCAGAACTTCGTCATAGGTGTCCACAACAATCTGCATGACAACCGGGCGAGTCAGATGATACTCCCTGGCTTCCCATTTCAGCTCCGTATCATCCACAAAATAGCATACCCACAGACCGTCGTCGTCTGATGCGGCGGCGGAAAAAACAGTGTATTCCCTGCCGTTTATCACAAGGTTTGCGCCGTTTTTGCATGCGCCCCGGGAAATTTTGAAACCAGGAACAATTTTTTCCAGCGGCGTCAGATAGCAGTCGTTATCTTCCAATATCTGGCTGCGAAACGCAGTATTGTACCACACTATGCTGTTTCGGTTTATTATGGCAACAGGCACAAAAAGATTTTCAAAACTGAGCTGCTGCCTGGCGCTTTGCTTACCGTAGCCGAAAAACACCCCGCGTATAATTTTTCTTACCGCATGGGCGTTAAAAAGCACGGCCACAGAGCTGACGCATACTCCCAGTATACACACCACGACCAAATCCGGTCTGGTCACAGCTATTACCGCGGCAAAAGCCGCTGTCACCAATACCAGGGTAAACAGCAGTATATCAGTTCCCCAAAATCTGTTTTTCATTATACACACCTGCATTTTCTGCCGGCCGTTTCAGGCGGCCGGCGAAATATAAAACAAATATAAACGTGAATATCACACTTCCATAACTATCGGCAAAACCATCGGGCTGCGCTTTGTCTTTTTGTACAGCACAAAGGACACCTGATCGCGTATTTTGCCCTTTATCATAGACCAGTCTTTATAGTCATAATCCCGGTATTTTTCTATCACCTGGCGGGCTGCCATCCTGGCATCAGCTATCAGGGCTTCGCTTTCTTTCACATACACAAAGCCGCGGGAAACAATATCCGGGCCGCTGAGCAGCTGTCCGCTGGCAGAATCCACAGTAAACACAACCACAACCAGGCCGTCCTGTGACAGATGCCTGCGGTCGCGCAGTACAACGCTGCCCACATCACCCACGCCCAGGCCGTCAACCAGAACCTGGCCGGCTGTCACGGTTTCTTCAACGGTAATTCCGTTTTTGTTTATTCTCAGCACTTCACCTATATTGCCTATGACAATATTCTGCGGGTTCACACCTGCGCCCTCGGCAATAAGTGCATGGCGCTTGAGATGTTTGTACTCTCCATGAACGGGGATGAAAAATTTCGGTTTTACTAGGTTGAGTATCAGTTTCAGCTCTTCCTGATAGGCGTGTCCGGAAACATGCACATCATACATGGACTCGTATATTACCTCTGCCCCCAGTTTCAGCAATCCGTTTACAACCTTTGTAACCATCTTTTCGTTGCCGGGTATCGGTGTGGCGGATATGATTATAAAATCGTTTACGCCGATGGAGAACTGCCTGTGGGTGCCGCCGGCCATACGGGACAAAGCGCTCAGCGGCTCGCCCTGGCTGCCGGTGGTTATCAATACTATCTGTCCGGGCTCGT
This sequence comes from uncultured Oscillospiraceae bacterium, assembly GCA_949297385.1. GTDB lineage: Bacteria > Bacillota > Clostridia > Oscillospirales > Ruminococcaceae > RGIG3102. Next base: position 12,851 of record CASFSP010000104.1, on the reverse strand, counting down.
AATCCTTGACATTTTCCGGCTCGATAACAACATTTTCCGGCGCTTTCAGATAGCCCAGTTCAAAGGCCATCTGTATGTTTTTTATCATACTGCGGCCGGAAACACAGACTTTTCTTTTGTGCTGTATGGCCAGGTCAAGTATCTGCTGTATACGGTATATATTGGAAGCAAAGGTGGCTATTATTATCCTTTTGCCCTCCGCCTGTTCGAACAGGCCGGCAAAGCTTTGTCCGACTGTTTTTTCACTGGCGGAACTGCCGCGCCTTTCGGCGTTGGTGGAATCTGACAGCAATGCCAGCACGCCTTTCTGTCCGTACCGGGCAAATGTGCCCAGGTCGGTGGTTTCCCCCTGAGGAGGTGTATAGTCGATCTTAAAGTCGCCGGTGGTTATTATTACACCTGCCGGGGACTCTATCGCAAGACCCACTGCATCGGGTATCGAGTGGTTTACATGGATGGGCACCACTGTCATGCATCCCAGCTTGATTTTGTCGCCAGGCTTCATCACATTTATCTGCGCGGGGCTTTTCAGTGTGTGCTCCCGCAGCTTGTTTTCAATCAGACCTTTTGTCAGCGTTGTGGCATAAACCGGCAGACTGACTTCTTTCAGCAGATAAGGCAGGGCGCCTATATGGTCTTCGTGGCCGTGGGTTATCACAACGCCTTTTATCTTGTCCTTGTTTTCCAGCACATAGGTAAAATCCGGTATTACCAGGTCAACGCCGAACATTTCGCTGTCGGGGAATGTATTGCCGCAGTCTACCAGGATCATATCACCCATGCATTCGTACAATGTCATGTTTTTGCCTATTTCATTAAGGCCGCCCAGGGGTATCATCCTTATGGACTGCACTTCCTTTTTTACGGGTTTCTTTTTGGAAGAATATCTTCTTCGGGTATTTGTTTTGCTTTCTGTATTAGCCATAAAATGTCCTTTCCACAGGCCGCAGGGCTAAAATTGATATACTAAAACACACCATCAGCCAATGGTGCAGCCCTGTACAGCCTATCTTTTTGTATGTAACGGTCTCGCTTTTTTCAAAAAAATTAACGAACTATAAGTATGTCACAGCATACCTTTACAATTAAATGATACTTTTTTTATATACTATTGTCAAGTTTATGGGGCAAATATTGTGAATTCTTTACATAAAGGGCGTTGTATTATATAATGTGATTGTTTAAATCCCCGTGAAAGGAATATATATGAAAAGCGTTATGATTTTTACCGACGGCGCATGCAGCGGCAACCCGGGCCCCGGCGGGTGGTGCGCCATTTTAAGATATAACCAAAACGAAAAAATCCTCAGCGGAGGTGAAGAAAATACCACCAACAACCGCATGGAGCTGTGCGCGGTGCTGTACGCCCTGAGCGCGCTGAAAGAAAGCTGCAATGTTGTGCTTACCAGCGATTCAAAATATGTAATAGACAGTATCACCAAAGGCTGGGTGTATTCCTGGCAGAAAAAAGGCTGGAAAAAGTCTGACGGCAAACCGGCGCTGAATGTGGACCTGTGGCAGCCGCTGCTGGAGCAGCTGAAAAGGCACGAAGTTACATTCAACTGGATAAAAGGCCATGCAGGCCACGCCGAAAACGAAATGTGTGATAAAATAGCTGTGCAGGAAAGCCAAAAATTCAAAAAATGACAATCCCCGCTGATTTATATTTGATATATTATAATTAATATAGTAATATAATATAATATTCTTAATAGGACTATAAATTCTCACTGTGCAAAAATGTTTGCGCAGGGTGTTTCAGGATAATTTTAGACAAAACGGACAGATTATATTCATCTGCCGCTTTGTATTGACAAAAGGAGGAAAAGTCATGGACTTTGATAATAAAAAAGTATTGGTCGGAGTGTCCGGCGGCGTTGATTCTTCCGTGTGCGTAGACCTGCTGAGAAAGCAGGGGTATGAGCCGGAAGGAGTTGTGATAAGATTTTCCGACGCTTCCGACGAAGCTGTACGGGACGCAGAAAAAGTGCGGCTGTCCCTGGGGATAACCTTGCATATAGCCGACGCCAGGGAGAATTTTGACAGATATGTTGTACATCCGTTTTGCCAAAGTTATGTCAGCGGCTCCACCCCCAACCCCTGTATAATGTGCAATCCGAATGTAAAATTTGCCACATTGATAAAAACAGCCGACCGGCTGGGCATACATTACATCGCCACCGGCCATTACGCCCAGGTGGAGGAAAAAGGCGGATTTTACTATGTAAAAAAAGCCGCCAGCGCCGCCAAAGACCAAAGCTATATGCTGTACCGCCTGCCGCAGAATGTGCTGTCCAGGCTGCTGCTGCCCATAGGCGCCTATGAAAAACCGGTTATCAGGGATATGGCGCGGGATATCGGCCTGTTCAACGCGGACAAGCCGGACAGCCAGGAAATATGCTTTATTCCGGACGGCGATTATGATGCATTTATACGCCGGGCCGGATATAAGACAAAATACGGCTGGATTATTTCTCCGGAGGGAAAGAGGATAAAAAGGCACGACGGTGTTCACAATTACACTGTGGGACAGCGCAAAGGACTGGGGGTAGCCTTGGGCAAGCCTGCTTTTGTAAAACGGATACATGAAAACGGCGATGTACTGCTGGGGTATGCCGGTGATGAATTTTTCACCAGAATAAGCCTGGACAACCCGGTTTACACCACCGCATTGCCGCTGCCGGCCGAAAGTATTGTGTCCGTGAAGATACGCAGCGCCGCAAAAGGCGAAGCTGCCAGAGTCATCTTTTCAGACAACGACAGGATAACCCTGGAATTTATACAGCCGGTAAGGGCCCCTGCCAAAGGTCAGAGCGCCGTTCTGTACGACGGAGAGTATGTTCTGGGCGGCGGATTTATATCAGAAGTGCATTGGTGAATTTTGTTAAAATTCTGTGAAAAAACTGTTGACATCTCCGACTTTAATGCAATATATTTATAATGTATTCAGCATTTTATATGCAGTTGATACGGATATTTAAACGCCTTTGGGCGCAATCGTTAAAACTGCCGTCGGAACAGAAGGCAAATCATAAAGCCTCCTTTTCGCCGCGGCGGAAAGGGGGCTTTTTATGGATAATTACGATGTGGGATTTTCTTCATCCGAAGATGAGCAGACCAAACTGCTGGACCCGGCTGACCTGGAACTTATCGACGCCATAACCGCCGATGAGGACCAGCTGGAACAGGCCGAAATAGACCTGAAAGATGTACTTCTGAACGCCCCGCAGGATGAACTTAATGAAGTTATAGAGTCCGCCTATGCCATAGATATAGCCATTGCCCTGGAAGAGTTCACCGATGAAGAACTGCTGGATTTTTACAGAAGGATAGACCGGGAGCACACCGCCTGGATACTGGAACAGATGGATGAGGATTTGCAGCAGAGATTTGTGGCTTTGCTTGGCTACAAAGACCTGATAAGCATTTTCAGCCATATGTCCAACGACGATATTGCGGACATACTGGGGCAGATGCCCATAGACAGGCGAAAAACCCTGATGAAAATGTTCAAAAGCAAGGACAACATAGAAATTCAAAGCCTGCTTTTGTATGGGGAAGACACCGCCGGCGGTATTATGACCACGGAATACATCGCTCTGTCATCCAGGCTGAATATGTCACAGGCCTTGAAGAAGATAGCGGAAATAGCTCCGAAGACAGAGATAATAGAAACCATATTTGTGCTCAACGAAAAAAAGGAACTGGTGGGCACAGCTGACCTGAGGGATATATTCACCGCCAGCGAAGACAGCACCCTGGCCGATATAATGGATGACAACATCATCACCGTAACCCCTGACATGGACCAGGAGGAAGTATCTCATATCGCCTCCAAATACGACCTGAAAGCCGTACCGGTAGTAAACCGTAAAGGCGCTTTGCTGGGTATAATCACCGTGGACGACATCATCGATGTTCTGTTTGAAGAACAGACAGAAGATATATTGAAAATGGGTGGTGCCAGCGCGGAAGAAGGTATTGACTCCACAATAGGCGAAAGCGTAAAGTTCCGCCTGCCGTGGCTGATAGTCAACCTGGCCACAGCCTTTCTGGCGTCCTTTACCGTATCCGCATTTGAAGACACCATAGCACAGGTGGTGGCTCTGGCTGCGGTTATGCCGATAATAACCGGCATGGGCGGCAATGCCGGCAGTCAGACAATGTCAATAACACTGCGCAGTATAACTTTGGGCGAAATAAGCCTGAAAGATGACTGGCCGCTGGTTTTGAAGCAGATATGTATAGGTTTGATAGACGGCGCGGCCATAGGTATTATAACCGGGCTGATTATATCAATAAAATACGGCAACGCCTTCCTGGGGCTGATTATACTGGCCTCCATGATAATAAACATAATTGTCGGCGGCACCTTCGGCTTTTTTGTTCCGCTGGTGCTGAAAGCGCTGAATGTGGACCCGGCATTGGCCAGCTCCATATTTCTGACCACTGCCACCGATGTGCTGGGCTTTTTCGCTTTCCTGAGCCTTGCCAATATATTCCTGCCGTTGCTGATATAGTATATAAAAATTTACACTAAAAATAAAAACCACCCGCAAAGCGGGTGGTTTTTTGATATATAAATCAGTTTCTTTCAAATATTGTTCTGCCTGCCAGAACTGTTCTGACAGCTTTCACATCTTTGATTTCATCGCTGGGTATTGTGAATATATCCCTGTCCAAAACTGCAAAGTCGGCAAAATATCCGGGCTTGATACGGCCTTTTTTGTCTTCGTCAAAGCTGCAATAAGCACTGCCGATGGTGTACTGGTCAATGGCGTCAAATATATCCACCGCCTGGTCCGGACGATAGGTTTTCTGTCCGTCAAGACGCTTTCTGGTAACAGCGCAGTACAGGTTTTCAAAGGGGTTCAGGTCTTCAACCGGGCTGTCTGTACCAAAGCTGGTATGCAGACCCATGCGGTACATATCACCGAAGGCATAGCTGGTGGAGGCCAGTTCCTCTCCCACCCTGTCTGCAACAACATTCATATCATAATGGATAAATATGGGCTGTACCTGTGCTAGAACATCATGGTCGGCAAAGCGCTCTACCAGTTCCTTGTCTGTTATCTGGCAGTGAATGATAGCGTGACGGTTTTTGTTGTTCTTGCCGTCTATAACTTTGTCGTAAGCATTCAGCACCATCTCTATTGCCGCATCGCCTATGCAGTGCACGGCAACCTGACAGTTGTGGTCGTCGGCAATTTTTACCATTTCGTCAAACTGCCGCGGTGTCATTGTGGGAACACCCCTGGTGGACGGGTCATCGGCGTAGGGGGCACGCATATATGCTGTTCTGGCGCCCAGGGAGCCGTCTACAAACATCTTCAGCGGTCCGTATTTGAACATATCGTCACCGGCGCCTGTAACACAGCCCATTGACAAAAATTCCTGATAAGAAACAGGCTCGTTGAAGCTGGACTGATGATATGTCCTGACGGCGTTGGGGTTGGTTTTGTAAAGAAGCTTGTAGCCTTCATTTACTGTTCTCCATGCGTCGCGGCGAATATCACAGGTTTGCAGGCTGGTCACACCGCAGCTGGCGGCATACTCCATGGCAACAGTCAGTTCCTGTGCTATTTTTTCCGGGGTTTCTTCCGGTATTATTTTCTGTATCTGAGCCTGTGCGTTTTCAGAGAACAGGCCGTTGGGTTCGCCGTTTTCATCGCGGTAAATTTCACCGCCTGCCACCGGCTGTGTATCTCTTGTTATACCGGCCAGTTCCAAAGCTTTGCTGTTTGCAGCGCAGATATGTCCGCAGGCGCGGGTATATATAATTGGAATTTCTGTGGACACTGTATCCAGATCGTACCTTGTGGGCATTCTCACCTCATCGGTGAAGTAGTCCTGGTTCCAGCCGCGGCCTACCAAAACATCGCCTTCCGCCAGAGTGTGTGAAGCCAGGAAATCCCTGCCTTTTTGCAGTATGTCTGCCATGCTGGTGCTGCCGTTGAGTATAACACTGGACAGCGCCTGGCCCACGCCCAGGATGTGCAGGTGGGAATCGTTAAATCCGGGAACCACTGTCCTGCCCTGCAAATCTATCATCTCTTTTTCGCAGTTCGGGCACAGACCCCGGCTCACCTCTTCCAGTGTGCCTGTTTTCTGTATAATGCCGTCGCTTACCAGCATTGCCTGTACGAAAGTATCCCTTTCAACATAAATCTTTCCGTTGTAATAAATCGAGTTCATAATTCTGTCCTTTCTGTAAAAGAAATTTTTTCAAGCGCAGAATTTTTATTTTGTAAAAAATAAAAGGTTCTGCCGCTATGCAGAACCTTTAAATCGTAAAAATTTATAAGTTTCTGATAGCCCCTCTGTAAAAACAGGAGTGCACAGGGTATTAACCCCTGCCCCAAAATGCAAAAACGCCTTCTTGCAAATTTCGGCGGCTTCGCCTTTACGCTGCTTCATCGGGTGCCCCCTCGGCAGTTTAGTCATCTCAGCCGCGCCTCTATCTGTAACACCTTTAAGTGTTAATCTACTTATACCATTTTAATCTTCTATTGTCAATAGCTTTTTGTCAGTCCGTGATGGATTTGTACATCAAAGTCATAAACATCAGAAGTGCCATGATAAAAAACAGCATATTGAACAAATGCTGTACTCCCAGCAAAAAGACAACTGTATTTCTAAACATAAAAACACTTCCTTTGTAGTTTTATTTTATTACATTTTACCACATTTTTTCAAAATTATGTGTAAAAGTTTTGTATGATTTTTCGTCAAATTGATAAAAACGGGCAAAAAAATCACCCTTTTCAGGGTGATTTTTACTATTTGGCGTCATTGTACGCCTGTTCCAGGGCTGTCCGGATATATCCGGTGTCTATTGTTACGCCGGCTTTCAGGTCCTCGTCAGCAAAGCCCATCATATTTTCGGCACCGTCCATAAGATCTTCGGCACCATCCATTATACCGTCGGCAACGCTGTTTATTGCGCTGGTGGCATCGCTTACTATGCCGCCGGAATCTGTTGCCGGCATGGACATACCGCCGGATACCGCAGAAGAATCAGACCGGGACTCGGCTTTTTCAAGGTCGTTTATTTTTTTGCCTTTCAGCCAGTTTTCCAGATATTCAATCTGTTCATACCATTCTTTGCCTATGCCGCTGTAATCTTTCATACCATAGGCATCGCCCAGTTCTTTTTTACTCTGGACATTTCCACCCATATAGTTTACCAGTGCTCCGGATGCGTCAAAGTCCACATTGGATTCCACCTCGTCTATTTTCACATCCATTATGGTGCCGTCATCGCCGAAAACGGCACTGACATAAGTGGTGCTGAACCGGGCTCGGCCGTTTTTATCCTCGGCATAACCGCGGCTGCCGTCAGTATGGGTATATGCGCTCATTCCCAGTTTGTATGAATAATCATTTTCCATCATTGTTGTATCTTCGCCGCAGGCCACCAGTATAAGCACCAGTGACAGGGCAGAAAACAGCACAAATAATTTTTTCATAATTTTGTCCTCTTTCTGTTTTGTAAATATATCAAAAATATATTTGTTAAAGTTAATATTAACAAAAACCGCGTTTTTATACTCTGTACATTGAAGTTTACCCTTTTGTAATATATAATTAAACCAAATAACAAAACGGAGGCGATTTTTTATGAAGTACACCACTTTGGGCAGAACCGGCCTGAGAACGGCTGTCATATCCTTCGGCGGCATACCGATACAGCGTTCTGATGCAGCCAACACTATGGCAGTGGTAGACCGGCTGGAGAAACACGGCATAAACTACATAGACACAGCACGCGGATATACCGTTTCAGAAGAATACCTGGGCCGGGCGTTGAAAGGCCGCAGGGACAAATTTATCCTGGCCACAAAAAGCATGGCAAGGGATTATGAAGGCATGAAAAAAGACATTGAAATCAGCCTGTCAAATTTGCAGACAGACTATATCGATGTGTATCAGCTGCACAACATAAAAGTCGGAGATTTTGACACCGTGTTCGGAGAAAACGGCGCGTTCAAAGCTTTGCAGGAAGCAAAAAAAGAAGGCAAAATAGGATTTATCGGCGCCACCGCCCACGGAACAGACAGCCTGGAAAAATTGGTGGACGAACACCGGCGGGATATTGATACACTGATGTTCCCGTACAATATCGTGGAAACCCAGGGACACCGGATACTGCAAAAAGCAAAGGAAAAAGGCATAGGAACCATAGCGATGAAACCTCTGGCCGGCGGCAACCTGGACAACTGGCAGCTGGCACTGCGCTTTATTGCCGCCAGCGGTGTATGTGATATTTCCATACCCGGCATGGGCGATGTGGCGGAAGTGGACAAAAACGCCGCCGTGCGGGAAAACCTTTCTCCCCTTACCGAAGCAGAGCTGAAAGAGGCAGAAAAGGTTAAAAAAGAACTGGGCAGTCAGTTCTGCCGCCGCTGCGGATACTGCGCACCCTGCACAGTGGGCATAGATATTCCCTCTAACTTCCTGTTTGTAAACTATCTGAGAAAATACGGCCTGGCAGACTGGGCAGCTGAAAGATACCGGACTCTGAAAGTAAACGCTTCTGACTGCATACAGTGCGGTGCCTGCGAACAACGCTGTCCGTACAATCTGCCCATAAGGGAAATGCTCAAAGGCGTTGTCAGGGATTTTGACCAATACAATAAAAACAAAAACAGATGAATATATAAATAAAAAACGGCCAAAGTGCCGTTTTTTATATTTTGCCAAAATTGCCCTATTTCAAAAGGGAATTTTTAACTTTAATGACAAATTGCAAAAAAAAGCTGTTGACATACAATGCTTTTAATGCTAACATTTAGGCATACCTCACAATACTTGAGGTAGAGGTCGCGTTTATCATCAGTATCTGCGCGGAGGCCGAAAGCCAATGAACCGCAGAGAAAGGGATCGACGCCGAAATCCAAAGGCCGAACTTTGGGTTGGGGCTGCATCAAACAGGTGCAGAACTGTCAGCGAAAATTTATACCGGTTTTCGCTGGAGAGCTATCAAAGGTAGTTGTATTAGAGGTGCATTCTCTTTTTTTTGGAATTGGAGTCGATGCATTTTTTAATGCATCGACTTTTGTATTTTCAGAAAAGGAGATTTTTTATGTCTAGTCAAAACCAGAACGCATCCCTGGCGTCAAAAATCAAAATTCCAAATTCTTTTGTAATCATTTTCATAATGATTGTCATCGCTGCGGTAATGACATGGATAATTCCCGCCGGACAGTTTGACCGTGTGGTCGCGGGCGGAAGAGAGGTTGTTGTCCAGGGTTCTTACCATGCGGTCGAGGGTGTGAAAATAGGTCCCATCGGCGTGTTCAAAGCCATCGTTGATGGTTTCACAGCCGCTTCCGATATCATATTCTTCATAGTTTTTGCTTACGGCTTTGTATTTGCATTGATGAAAAACGGCACTTTTGACGCAATGATGGGTGCAGTTATGCGCCGTTTTCAGAACAACGCATTTCTGCTTTTCCTGGTGGTTATGATAATTTTTGGCCTTTTGGGTTCCACCATGGGCATGAGCGAAGAAACCTACGGTATGTTCCCAATCTTCATAGGTTTGGCCACCGCTTTGGGCTATGACGCTATCGTAGGCGGCGCAATTGTGACAATAGCCGTTTCCACAGGTTTTGCTTCTGCCACCCTTAACCCCTTTACCATAGGTGTTGCCCAGGGCATAGCAGGTGTAGAGTTGTACAGCGGCAAAGGCTACCGCATTCTCTGCTGGTTTGTTTTTATGACAATTGCAATTACATATATTCTTTCCTATGCTGCAAAGGTCAAGAAAGATCCCACAAAAAGCCTTGTATATGGTGAAAAGCTGGGTATAAACATTTCCGGCCTGACAAAGGAAGAACTGATGAGCATACAGCTGACCGGCAAACACAAGCTGTGCGGCCTGGTCTTTCTGGCGACAATAGCTCTGCTGGTGTGGGGCACCACCACCCAGGGCTGGTACATAAGCGAAATAGCAACATTGTTCCTTATAGCCATGGTTGTTGTAGGCATCATAGGCGGCAACACCCCCAATGAAATAGCAGAAAATTTTGTATTTGCAGCCAAAGACATGATGTTCGGCGCGCTGATGGTGGGCATGTCCAGGGCCATACTGATAGTTCTGGAGCAAGGTCTGATAATCGACAGCGTTGTATACGGCCTCAGCCAGATGCTTAACGGCACCTCCGGTGTAGTGTCAGGTGTGCTGATGGTGGTTGTACAGAACCTGCTCAACTTCTTTATTCCCTCCGGCTCCGGCCAGGCGGCGGTATCAATGCCTATAATGGCTCCCCTTGCTGACCTGGTAGGCCTTACCAGACAGCAGGCCGTGCTGGCATTCCAGTTCGGCGATGGTTACTCCAACATGTTCTGGCCCACCAGCGTATGTATGATATGCGGCCTTATGGGTATACCGGTAAACAAATGGTACAAATTTGTGACACCGCTGTTTGTAATTATGTTCATCGCACAGATAGTGCTGATGTCCGTAGCAGTAATGATAGGTTTTTAAATAAATTTCAAATGTTTTCAAGGAGGGTTTTCCCTCCTTGAACTGCAATAAAGGAGATACGACAATGAATATTGATCAGCTGAAAGAACTGGCGCGGCGCATTGCAGAGGAAAACGCCGCAGATTTCCAGAATGTAAACCAGACCATATACGATTTTGCCGAACTGGGTAACCAGGAGTATAAATCCACTGCATTCCTGGCAGAAAAACTGAAAGAGCTGGGCTTTTCCGTTCAGCTGCCCTACGCAGGTATAGACACAGCCATAAGGGCAGAATACGGCCGGGGAAAACCCAAAATTGCATTTATGGCAGAGTATGATGCACTGCCCGGCTACGGCCCTGACAAAAATCAGAACGGCCATGCCTGCGGCCATAATTTTATCGCGGCCAACTGCTACGGCGCCTGCGCTGTTCTGGCAAAGATGAAAGAACATTTTGAAGGCACAATAGTATTTATAGGCGCCCCCGCCGAAGAAACCACCGGCGGTAAAGTGGACCTGGTAAAAGCCGGTGCTTTTGACGATATCGATGCAGTGATACAGATACACATCAAAGGCGGAGAAATAACCGAACTGGGCAACACTACACTGGCCATTGACTCTGTGGAATTTTCCTTTGAGGGAGTTGCAGCCCACGCCGCCGCTTTCCCGGAAAGAGGCGTAAATGCGCTGGATGCCGCCTACCTTACCTTCAACGGAATAAATGCCCTGCGCCAGCATATTACAACGGATGCCAGAATACACGGCATCATCACCGAAGGCGGCGTTGCGGCCAATATCACCCCCAACCGCGCCGTGGCGCAGTTTTATGTGCGTGCCGCAGACAGAAACTATCTCAACACCCTGACACAGAAGGTTATCAACTGTGCAAAAGGCGCCGAGCTGATGACAGGTGCAAAATTGACTGTAAGATATTTTGAAAACAGCTTTGACAATTTCCTGCAAAACCCTGTGCTGAAAGACCTGATGGAGCAAAACCTTTACCTTGCCGGGGAAAACAAGGAGAATGTGGACACCCGTCCCCTGCCGCCCAACGGCAGCAGCGATATAGGCAATGTTTCCCATGTGGTGCCCACAGTATATGTCAGCATGGCGGCCCACAACCCTGATAACTCCGACTGTCACGAGGAAGCTTTCCTGCCCTACTGCACCGGCAGATACGGATTTGCAGCACTGGACAAGGCAGTCAAAGCCCAGGCTTTCACTGCTCTGGACCTGTTTGCTGACCCGCGGATTATCACAAAACTGTAAGCATTTGCGCTTTTTATACTTTGGTTTCACAAAAAATACCGCCCTTTAAGCAAGGGCGGTATTTTTCTGTATTATTGCATAAATACATATCGGTTTTTTTATTCAAAAAGCCGGTAATATAAGTATTTTACTATGTTTATTTATACCAAAAAAAGTCATATATATATTTGTATATACGCCATATAGTCATGCGTATCCTGTGATGATATAATAACCTTAAAATCAGGGATGTACTCGCACTAAACAAATCTGTATTTTTTGGAGGAAAAATGAAAAAATTAACGGCACTGTTGCTGGCAATCGCAATGTGCGCCGGCGCATTTACCGCCTGCTCGTCTGAAAAACAGCTGACGGGCACAGGCGATGGTTACGGCGGTGAAATCAAAGTAACCCTTACGCAGAAAGACGGCAAAATCACCGCTTTGGAAATAACGGGCGAAAAGGAAACCCCCGGTATAGGCGTAGAAGCCATGGAAGAGCTGAAAGAGGCTATCCTGGCGGCCGGAACCACAGAAGGCGTGGATGTTGTAGCCAATGCAACATGGACCAGCAACGGCGTATTTTACGCCATAAACAACGCGCTGGACCCCCAGACCTACCCCTATCCCAAAACAGCAGGCGGCGATGAAGCCCAGGCTGTAAGTTCTGCCGAGGCCACCATGGGCCTGGGTGTTTACAGCAGCGGCAGAATAGGCCCCGGCAAAGACGACACCGACACACAGGTTTATTCATTCAACCAGGTTTATGCAGCGGTGGTATTTGACAAGGACGGCAAAATCCTGTCAATGAAGCTGGACCAGCTGGAAGTAGCCACTCCCAATTATGACGGCGAAGGTATGCCCCACTTTGCCGGCTTCCCGGGACAGAGCTACAACGAAGACAAAGACCATGACGCTGTTGTGGACGGCACACTGACATATGATGACGACGCTTTTCTGAAAGCCGTAAGCGAATGGCAGACCAAGAGGGAGCGCGGCGACGGATACAAAATGACAACCGGCACATGGCGGCGGCAGGCAGACAAATTTGAAGAGCTGTTTGTGGGTATGACCGTAGAAGAGGTCAACCGGTGGTTTGAAAAATACTGTTCAGACCTTAACGGCAGACCGC
>CASFSP010000103.1 GCA_949297385.1 uncultured Oscillospiraceae bacterium | reverse complement strand
GGCTTTTTTCAACGGCTGCTTTGCAGATATCTGCGCTTGCAGCACTCCGGCTTTTCGGCTGTGCACATTATAGCCCGTAAGTATTCCGTTGGGGGTGTGTTTTTCGTCGCAGAAATATACAGCCACACCCCGGGCAGCGCACGCAGACATAAGGGCGGCGGTGATGGTACACCGGAGATTTTCAATCATCAGCGTGCTTATGTCTTCCAGCGGAAAAGTGTACTCGCCGCCGTTTACCACAAGCTGATTATTTTTCAACGACAATTTGGCAGAAGATGATATAAATATATTTCTGTATGCCATACAGCCACCTCATTTTCTGCGTTTTTCTTTCGGCGCCTTGTATATGTTACCCAGCACATCCACATGATATTTTTCAACGCTTTCCAGGGTTTTTATACCTAATCCTCTGATAAAATAGCTTCTGTCGTTTATTATAACTCGTATAGATGCTGTGGCAATATCCGCATTTGTATAATATACAAACTCTTCTCTGCTTGTGTAATCTTTATCTATGTCAGCCTGCTCAAATGTTTTGCTGAATTTCATATTCCTTTTGCTTTTTACCAGCAAAAGATCATTTGGATATATGGAATACAGGAAATCGTCCTCTTCCATATCTTTCCAATCATCATAATTTTTACCTTGCACGCAGGCTTTTACAGGCAGTTCGTCCTTTACCATATCCGATGCGTACACCGGGACAAAGTAATAGCCGTCGCCCTCCACCTTGTACAGGTCTATCTTCAGCATACTTCCGTTGTCCGCAATGCCCGTATCCAAAGCTACATTGACATTTGTAGTTTTATAGATTTTGACTTTATTTACCTTCGGCCGCCGGCCGCCTTTTGGGGTGGGTTTATACACAAAGCCCTCCGGAAACGCCTTTTTGCCGTCGCCGCCGGCCTGCACAAGCCTTTCTTTCAGCATTTCATACAGCAGTCTGTCGCTGTCCGGGTTATAATATCCGGATATTTCACCTTCTTTATCCAGTTTAAGATTTTGCAGCCGGGTCTTGGTGACTGACACTTTTTTGCTCTTGCCGTCTTCGCAGATAAATCTTTCTGCTCTTACGGTTTCTTCATGTGCCTGCCCGGTTTTCTTTTTTCTTTCCATTCTGGACACAAACACAGGTTTGATTGACTGTATATCCACATCCCGGTAGTTGGGCAAAACAATATCTTTCAGCAAAGCCTGTGGATCTTTAGAAGTCCTTATATCAATTTCTGTCCTGAAAGTATCCCACGGAGGCGGAAATTTTGCATCAATGACCTTTTGGTCGCGGTACATGTATCTGGTTTCCATATATCTGGAATATTCCGTAACCTTTTTTATCGTGCCCTGGGAAATACAGCCTATGACAGCCGCATCCACTGCATGGTGCATATCACCATTGCCTCTGATTTTGCTTATACCCCATCTTTTGCGCATATAAGCCGTTACCGAGCCGTTGACGCATATCACCTTTTGCTTTCCGGTGTAGCTTTCATCAAATTCCAGGTTGTCCCTGATATAGTTTGACAAAAATCTGCTGATAAATTTTGTATCCTGCAAAGCCCTGGGTTTTAACCGATTCATATCTTCTTCCGTCAGCTTTTCTTTCAGCAGTTTCAGCCTTTTGTTTCTGTTGCGGATAAATGTTTTTACAAGGCCTGTAAAATCTTCCTTGCTCTTTACATAATCCATGGGAATACGATTGCCTTTTTCCCTGTTGGCATAAGCCATAACCAGCACTTTGTTGTTGTAACTGTCATCAAAAGAAATGCTGTACGGGATTATATGGTCTATTTCACAGTAACCGGGAGCAAACAGATTTTCGGCCTTAATAGGCGTATTGGTGTACAGGCATATTCCCTGCTGTTCCTGCCACAGGCGGTATTTGATTATATCCTGACCCGAAGGTTTAAGTATATGGAATGTATTCTTTATTTCTTCATATACCTGTTGGTTATTTTTCCTGTTTTCTTCCTGCTGATTTTCAATCTGTTTTCTCTCGGAGAAATCTTTGGATAATTCCCTGGCGGTTTCTATGTTTATAACAGCCGGAGCGCCGTATTGTTTTACAATGGCATTGATAACTTTTATTGTCTGGTTTACTGCCCTTTTTACTACCGGGCTGGTGATTTCGTTGTTATCATCAGGAAGCTTTGGCAAGTATTTGCTTTTGTCCGCTGAGGAATGAGCCCTGAAATCGTAGCCGGCCCGCCGGCAGGCTTCGTTGTAAACCATACCTTTTTCCATATAGGGAATTATTTTTTTCAAAGCTTTCAGGGAAATATGGCCGAACTTCGAAAAATTTTTCATACCTCCTATGGCTTCCAGCTCCTGCCGGGTGAAATCAAACTCCGAAAGATACTCCAGCACTTTTTCGCTTGTTTTGTAATAGGTCAGGGCTGTACCTATGGCGTCTCTTTTTTCTGTCGTTACGCCAACAATATACCCTTTGTTTATCTTATCAAAAGCCTTTCTCATCTCGTGGTATGCCGGCATACCGCGAAATACTGCTTTTTCTGTCTTTGCCTTATCCTCTTCAGAATAGTTAATCGCAGAGAAAAATTCTTCTTCGGCAAGATTTAACTCTTTTCTTATTCTTTCATAAGTAACCTTTTCACTTTTATGGCAAAGTGATATGATTTTCTCTCTTTCTTCCGAAGTAAGTGGTCTTTGACCATTTGCAGAATAAATCCTCAGGTTGTTTGTTTTCTGTAAAAGGTCAAAATATTCAAAGGAATAACAAGCCTTGGCAGCGCGTTTTTCCCCTTTTTCAAGGGTACATTCCCCAACCATATTTTCAATCTGATTTCCGCCGTAAGGGCTGGGAAATCCCGGGCCTTCATCAAAACTGCGCTGGGATGAAAAAATCTGTATATATTTTTCTTTCAGGCTGTCTGTGGCAATAATGCTGCCAAACTCTTTTTGCTTTTGGAAGATAATATTTATTTCTTCAAGTATCTGACTGCGCAAAAATGTATTGGAGTAATCCCCGCCTTTATTCCTTTTGGCGGCAGAGTATTTTTCGTCCTTATACAACATCTGCCCTACTGTCAAGTAACCTTTTTCCGCCATATACCGGGCATTTTCGGCTGTTGCAGACAAAAGTTTGCCCTCATCACTTTTGGCGTCTTCATTTTTCCTGTTGGATTTAAATCCTCTGCGCTGTGCCAGGTGTATCAACAACCTTGCCAGCTCCTGCCTGTCCAGAAGTCTTTCCAGCGCTTCGCTTCTTATGCGGTATATATCCGTCAGCGGCACGCTGTTCTTTTGGCGGTTATAAAGCTTTTCCAGCTCTTCTTTAGAGATAACACCTTCCCGTTGTAAAAGGGATTTTATTCTGTGAAGTCTGTGTTTTCGCCTGCGGCCTGTTCTTCTGGCGCCTCTTGCCATTCTGCGTGGGGCAGCCAGTGATGCACCTGTCTTGGGCTGTTCTGCTGCATCAAAAACTCTTGCACCCAATGAAATAATCCTGTTCGATTCTCCTGATATATCTGTATTAAGGACACACCATCCAACAGATGTAGTGCCGATATCCAAACCAAGTCTGTACATACTTTTCCTCGTTTCTTTCTGGATTTTGTGATAAGTTTTCATATATAAGAAAAAGTGTCGTGACTAGCACGACACCTTTCACTTGCGGCTCAATGCTTTCGCAAAGGCCTTATTGTAGTAACCTATTTACTTTTGGTATAGTATAAGGTAAATTTATTATAACATCAATGTTTTGTTTTGTCAAATAAAAAAGACCGTTGTAAAACGGTCTTTTTGGTGGAGACGATCGGGATCGAACCGACTACCTCTTGAATGCCATTCAAGCGCTCTCCCAGGTGAGCTACGCCCCCGTATTCAGCTGACTGCTTAAATATAATAACAAATTTTTCCGGGTTTGTCAACAGAAATTTTCAATTTTTTTGTAAAATTACAAAATTATTTTGTTCCCCTTTCACAAATCAGCGTGCTGAAAATTGTGCACGTTATATAATAAATTTATATCAAAATACGCTTAATTAAATTTGTTTTTATTCATTTTTATTTAAGATTATAAATAATTGTACTTGAAAATATGAACAAAGAGTGCTATATTAGTTTTAAAAGAAACTTTGGTAATACCATGGAGGTACTTATGAAACAAAAATATTTTATTGACAGAATAGCTGATGAAAGCAATTGCAGCACGGTTATAATAGGCAAAGACGCTTCTGTAACCGGCAAGGTTATTTTAGGCCATAACGAGGATGACCCCAATGCTGTTGTTCAGCTGCATGTAGTACCGCGTGTAAAACATAAAGAAGGCGAAACAATTTCTTTTGCGGACGGCATTGCTGTTATACCGCAAGTGGAAGAAACATATTCCTATTACTGGTCAGAAGTGAGATGTAAAGGCGGCATATCCTTTGCCGACGGATTTGTAAACGAGTGGGGTGTGGCAGTTGTCAGCAACGCCTGCCGCCCAAGTAAGGTTAAAGAAGGCGACGATTCCGGTATTGGTTACGCTTTGCGCAGGCTGATAGCTGAAAGAGCCAGAACAGCCAGAGAAGGTGTAGAAGTAGCCGCCGGACTTGTGGAAAAATTCGGATATTTTTCCGCCCGCACATACTCCATTGTTGACAAAAACGAAGCATGGGTGTTCCAGGTGCCTACCGGCAAAAATTATGTGGCCAGAAAAGTGGGCGATGATGAAATTTTCTACATTCCCAACTGGTTTACAATTCACCAGGTAGATTTTTCCGACACAGAACATAAAAAATTCTATTTTTCAAAGGACCTTGCAAAATTTGCCGAGGAAAACGGCTGGTATACACCAAAAGTTGCCGGAGATTATTCTGATTTTGATTTTGCAGCAGCCTATCAGGACGGCGAAATGGCAGAATACAACATACTCCGCGCCAGAAACGCATGGAGAATTCTGACAGGTGCCAAACCTGAAAATGACCGGCTGAAACCTTTCAGCAAAAAAGCCGAAAGAAAATATTCAGCTGATGACATCAAAAAAGTTTTGCGTTCACATTATGAAGGCACCGAAGACGATCAGACTGAAAATTATGCGCGCAATCCCCACAGAGTCGGCGTTTCTTCCCTGTGCAACGATACAACAATAGAAAGTTCTATAATCGAATTCAACGAGGATATTTACCTTACAAGACTGCTCCGCGCCAGCCAGAAACCCTGTATAACCCCTTACACTCCCTGGTATCCGGTGGCTTTGACAAAAATTCCTGACGGCTACAGCGCCATGGGTTATCTGCCTGCACAGGTATCACATTTTTATGTGGATGACAGCGAGCTGGAATATGATCCTTCTAAAGCCTGGTGGGCATTCAGGACTCTGCAATACTTTACAGAATTCAATTACAGAGATACACATGCCGTCCTGTCCCAGGAAGTCCGGACTATGGAAAAAGACTGGGAAGCAGAAAAATCCGGCATTGAAAAAGCATATACAGAATTGAAAGAAACAAACCTTTCTGCCGCCCGCGAATATCTTACTTCTTACACAGCGGCTCAGGCCAAAAAGTCATGGAACTGGGCAAACAAAATGATACATAAACTGGGTGAAGAAAAAATCATTTCCAACTGCAAGGAATGGGAAAACAAATAATCAAAAAAGCTCCGCAAATAATGCGGAGCTTTTTTACTTTTGATTGCAAATATTAAAATACTGTTGTATTATATATTTAGTTCATAAACGGAGGATACAAAAAATGGATTATAAAGATGTGATAAACATGGCAAGGGGCAATATGGGCCCTTACTGCAAAAGCTGCAATGTATGCGACGGACGCGCATGTAAAAACACTATTCCCGGCCCCGGTGCAAAAGGTGCAGGAGATGTAGCGATCAGAAACTACCGGAAATGGCAGGAAATCAGGATCAATATGGACACCATATGTGAAAACAAACCTGTCAGCACAAAAACAACCCTTTTTGGCAAAGAGATGTCCATACCTGTATTTGCCGGCCCGGTTGGCGCTGTAAAACTGCACTATGGTGACAAATACGACGATTTGCAGTATAACGAAATCCTGCTGGAAGGCGCCGACAAAAGCGGCATAGCCGCATTTACCGGTGACGGAACAGACAGCTCTGTTATGGAAAGTGCCGCCGCCAGCATAAAGAAATTTTCCGGATGCGGTATTCCCACCATCAAGCCCTGGGCAATGGAAACTGTTAAAGAAAAGTTTGATCTGGTAAAGGACACAAACTGTATTGCAGTTGCCATGGATGTGGACGCTGCCGGTCTACCCTTCCTGAAAAATGCAAATCCCCCCGCAGGAAGAAAAACCGTAGAGCAGCTGAAAGAAGTTATATCCCTTTCCCCTGCCCCATTTATCGTCAAAGGAGTGATGACAGTAAAAGGCGCACTTAAAGCCAAAGAGGCCGGAGCCACCGCTATTGTTGTATCCAACCACGGCGGAAGAGTTCTGGACGGATGTCCGGCTACCGCCGAAGTTCTGCCGGAGATTGTAAAAGCCGTAGGAAAAGATATGACCATTTTGGTAGACGGCGGTATCAGAAGCGGCCTGGATGTTTTCAAAGCTTTGGCAATGGGTGCAGACGGCGTAGTTATTGCCCGCCCCTTTGTAACAGCTGTGTACGGAGCCGGTGTTGAAGGCGTTATCAGCTATGTGGAAAAACTGAAAGCCGAGCTGGAAGATGTAATGTCCATGTGCGGTGCCGCATCAATAGAAGAAATTGACAGCTCAATGATATTTTAATAGTTAATAAACGCAGAAATCCTCCCGATTTACGGGAGGATTTTGTTTTTCAGGTGTAAATTCAATTTTCTGACACTATATTTTTACATATATCTACAAGATGTTCCGGCTTTACCTGTGCCATAAAGGTATATACCGTTTCAGCCATATCAGTCTTTTCGGGGCAGATTTTGCTCATGTACTGATATATACTTTCATAACTTTGGGAATATATCCGGGCTTTACTGCTGCCGCTTTGGGTGAGGGTAACCTTTCCATATCTGGATTTTTGTATGTAACCGCACCGGCTGAGGGTTCTCATCATAGCGTGCACAGTAGGCCTTGAAACCGAAAGCTGTTGGGCAATATCAGAACATTTTACAAACCTTTCTTTTCCTGACAGGGTATAAATCACTGTCAGATACTTTATATTTGTGGCTGTTATGCCGTTTGCTGTTTCTGTCACAGTGCACCTCTGTCTGCTTTGTTTGCAGAAGCCTGCCGACAGTTACAGTGAGAAGATGAACAACAGCCTGCGGCAGAACAACCTATACACCTTGCGCCGGACTTTTTTGCTTTGTATATATATCTGACAGCCAGTATTATAACAGCGGAAACCACTACTATGATTATAAAATTTTGCATAAATTCATCTCCTGTCAAAAATTATTTCTGTAAGGCGTATTCTTTTTCCATCGCCTTGTCAGTTTTTCGGATGAGGTAACCTATCACTGCAACGATTGCCAGCACAGCAAGCATACCGCCGAAAAATCCTGCGCCAACTGAACCTGTGGTAATAAGCGTGCCAACCTGGTAAACCAGGAATGCTACTGTAAAGCCTGTGGCAAACTGCAAGGCCACGCCGCCCCAGAACCATTTTCTGTCGTTTATCTCGGAATTCATCGCACCCAAAGCTGCAAAGCACGGAGGTGTGAAAAGGTTGAACATAAGATAAGCCAAAGCTCCAGCTTTTGTAAGGCCCATAGCGAGAGCAATCTCGCTGGCTCCGCCTGTCATAACCAACTCGTCAACATCTATGAATGCTGTCAGACCGTATACAACAGCCAGTGTTCCTACAACATTTTCTTTGGCTATAAAGCCTGTTACTGCTGCCGCTGCCAGCTGCCACGCAGCAACACCGCATATGGGAAGAAGTATTATCGCAACCGGTGAAGCTATGGAAGCAAGTATTGAAGTGGCCTCTGCCCCTTCTTCAACCAGCTGCAAGCTCCATGTAAAGGATTGCATTATCTGTACAACAGTGTTGCACACAAGTATAATTGTACCGGCTTTTACAATGTATTCTTTGCCGCGCTCCAGCATTGACAGACAGGCGCGTTTCAAAGACGGTATTTTGTATTCCGGCAGTTCTATAATAAAGAAAGACTTTCTGTATTTATGGCCTGCTATTTTGTTTACCAGCAAAGCACCCAGAAGTATAAGAATAATACCGACAAAATACATCATTGTTCCTATACTGGATGAATCGGCGAAAAATACACCGGCAAACAATGCAATAACCGGCAGCTTTGCACCGCAGGGCATAAATGGAGTGAGCATCGCGGTAGCACGGCGTTCGCGTTCATTGCGTATTGTGCGGCAAGCCATAACACCGGGAATTGCACATCCTGTGCCGATTACCATCGGAATTACCGATTTTCCTGAAAGGCCCACTTTTTTGAATATCGGGTCCAGAACAACTGTTGCCCTGGCCATATAACCGCAGTCTTCCAGCAGTGCTATCAGGAAATACATAACCATTACCAGCGGCAAAAAGCCTACAACGGCACCTACACCGCCTATAATACCGTCAATGAGCAAAGCGTAAAGGAACGGATTGGCTCCTTCCAGCAGACCGCCTGCCCAGCCCTGGAAGCCTTCAATCCAGCCCACAAGGGTGTCAGCAAGCAACGGTCCCACAGAAGACTGGGATATATCAAAAACAAGATACATTATTACCGCAAAGATTGGTATTCCCAAAAATTTGTTGGTAAGCACGCTGTCTATAACATCCCCAAAGTTTTTGTCTTTTGTAAATACCTTTCTTACTTCTACTTCCTTTACAAGGCTGTTTACAAAATCAAATCTGGCTCGGTCAGCTGCCTCAACGCTGTTTTTGTCGTGCAGGTCCACATTGCTTTGCACATAAGGCGCTTTCTGGCCTTTGCCGTAAAGTGAAGCCGCAGTTTTGACAACTTCCGGCAGGCCGTTTGAATCAGATGCAGTGGATACAGTATTTATAACCGGGCAGCCCAGCTTTTCAGACAGTAGCTTTGTATCTATCTGCGTCTGCTTTTTTTCATTTATATCGCTTTTGTTTAATGCAACTACAACAGGAATTCCCAGTTCCAGCAGCTGTGTGGTGAAAAACAGGCTGCGGCTGAGGTTGGTCGCATCCACAATGTTGATAATAACATCCGGATTTTCATTTTTTACATAGGCACTGGTGATGCTTTCTTCCGATGTAAACGGCGACATGGAGTAAGCACCCGGCAGATCTACTGCCACCAGCTCTTCCTCTGCATCATAAAGGCTCTTTTTTATCAAAGCCTCCTTTTTTTCCACCGTAACACCGGCCCAGTTGCCGACGCGTTCAATTCTTCCCGTCAGCGCATTGTACATTGTCGTTTTACCGCTGTTGGGGTTGCCTGCAAAAGCAATTCTCATTTGCTTTTTCCTCCTCTGTTGTTAAAAGAATATCAGTAAGCATACGCTAACTATATGTTAAAATATATGTGGTGATCGCTCACCACTTTATATTTTAATTCAAATTTCAATTGCCTGTGCCAAATTATAGTCTATGTTATATCTGGCATCTTTTACAGATATAACACACCCCTGACTGCGGTGACTGACCACCGTAATAGGCTGGCCGCTGTAACATCCCAGTGTAAAAAGAAAAGAATTAAGTTCTTCATCATCAGTGTTGATGTTTTTAATCAAATATTCCTTTCCTTCCTGCGCTTCTTTTAATGTCATGTTGTTTACCTGCCTGTTTTCTTTTTAATTAGCCATTGCTAACTATTCATAGTTTACTACCAAAACCATATATTGTCAATTATAATTCGATAAAAATTTATTTTTTGTAGCAAGCAATAAATATGGCCTAAAAAACAGGCTTTGTATTGTGGCAAAGTAAAAAATGTTTTATTTATATAACTTTTGGATAAAATAAAAAGCGCAGCTTTTACTGCGCTTTTATGGTTTTAATTATTTGGATATAACTGCAACTGTATCGCGGGCAATCATAAGTTCTTCGTTTGTCCGGATAACCAGAGTTTTTACTTTTGCACCTTCAGCTGTGATATCAACAATATCGCCGCGTTTCTTGTTGGCTTCTTTGTCGATTTCAATACCGAAGTAACCCAGACCGGCACATACGCCCTCACGAACTGTGGGAGAGTTTTCACCGATACCGGCTGTAAATACTACACAGTCAAGGCCGCCCATGGCTGCAACATAGCTACCGATGAATTTCTGCAACTGGTAGAAGTACATATCCAGAACCAGTTTTGCTCTTTCATTGCCTTCTTTTGCTGCAACTTCTATGTCACGGCAGTCGCTGGAAATACCGGAAACTCCCAGGAAACCGGCTTTCTTTGTCAGATAATCTGTCAGCTCGTTGCCTTTGATGCCTGTGATTTCAGAGATGTAACCAACAACAGAAGGATCCAGGTCACCGGAACGGGAGCCCATCATGAAGCCGCCCAAAGGAGTAAGACCCATGGAAGTATCAACTACTTTACCGCCATCAACCGCAGCCAGAGAAGCACCGTTGCCCAGGTGGCAGGTGATTATTTTCAGCTCTTCAGGTTTTTTGCCCAGGTAGTCAGCAGCAACTTTGGAAACATATTTGTGGCTTGTACCATGGAAACCGTAGCGACGGATGGCATATTTTTCATAGAATTCATAAGGAACAGCGTACATGTAAGCTTTGGGGGGCATTGTTGCATGGAAAGCTGTGTCAAATACAACAACATTGGGAACTTCTTCACCAAATACAGCTTTTGCACTTCTCAGGCCCATAGCATGAGCTTTGTTGTGAGCAGGAGCCAAAGCAGACAGGTCATCGATAGCCTGAATAACTTCGTCTGTAACCAGGCAGGGTTCGCTGAATTTTTCGGCGCCCTGAACTATGCGGTGGCCGATAGCGCTGATTTCGGATTTATCTTTGATAACGGCGCCTTCGCCCTCTGTCATCATTTCAACAACTTTTGTAAAAGCTTCTACATGAGTCGGGAAAGATGTTTCTACTTTCCATTCGCCGCCGTTTGCTTTATGTGTAATAAATGAGCCGTCAATGCCGATTCTCTCGCAGTTACCTTTGCAGATAACGCTTTCGTCGCTCATATCAATCAGCTGATATTTCAGCGAGCTGGAACCACAGTTGATAACTAAAACTTTCATTGTCTTCCTCCAATATAAAAGTAATTGTTTATTTAACTATTTTATTATATAATAATGTAAATAAATTTTCAAGTTTTAAGGAGAATTTTATGTCTAAATCTGTTGGCATAGTGGCAGAGTACAACCCTTTTCACACAGGGCATAAATATCAGATAGATTATTTGAAAAAAGCCGGTTTTGAAACTGTTGTATGTGCTATGAGCGGCAGTTGTGTGCAGCGAGGCTCACTGGCTTTTATGTCAAAATTTGACCGTACTGTATTAGCGGTGGAAAACGGCGCAGATCTGGTGGCGGAAATACCTTTCCCCTTTTCCTGCCTCAGTGCAGAAGGTTTTGCCGCTAGCGGCGTTATGACATTGAAAAACCTTGGAGTTGACGCTTTATGCTTCGGCAGCGAGTGCGCTGATGAAAATCTGTTATATGACATAGCCGCATATCTGCTGACAGATGAATATAAACAAAGGCTTCGGCAGGCTCTGGCGCAGAAAATTCCTTATGCCACAGCCAGAGAACAGGCAATTTTCAGTAAATTTGACCTGAACAAAGAGACCCTAAGCGCTTCAAACGACATACTGGCAATAGAGTATATAAAAGCCTGCATACAGATGGGCTGGAATGTACAATTAATTGCCCTTAAAAGACAAGGTGCTGTATATAACCGGACTGTGCCCAAAAACGGATACGCATCAGCAAGCGCTGTAAGGAAAATGGTCGGGGAATTCAGATTTGATGCTGCATCGGAATTTATCCCGATAACCAGCAAAAAATCTTTTGATGACGCTTTGAACTACGGAAGATATTTTACAGAAGATTCAGCCTTTGAAAAATCGCTTTTGTTTGCACTGAGGCAAAAAAGCGCCGCAGATTTTATCAAAATACGCGACTGCAACAAAGAGCTGAGCCACGCACTGGAAAAGGCTGCGGCGCAAAGCGACAGTATTGAAAGTTTTTTCCGGCTATTGCCGACCAAAATGTATACTCGCGCCAGAATAAGAAGGATCATTCTGCACGCATTTCTGAACCGGGAAGATAATTTCCCCGGTCGGATACAGTACATCAGGCTGCTGGGCATGTCAGAAGCCGGAGAAACTTTTTTAAAGCAGGTCAAATCCTGTCCCCTGCCCATATCCCATTCTCCTAAAATTCTCAGCCGGAAAAGCGAAAACTGCGCCAGGATAGTCGCCGCTGAAAGCGCCGCCACCGACGCCCAGGCCAGTTTCTGCAAAATAATACAGCCGCGGCGTACAGATTACACCCGCAAGCTGTATAAAAGAAAATAAAAAATGCCGCTTATAAAGCGGCTTTTTATATCATTTAGAAGTATTTTTAAAAACAAAAATTTTACTTAAAATATAGTTTCCGATTGTTACCAAAATCAGTGATATCAGTGTAGCGACCAGATCGTTCATACCCATTTTTGTTACAAGCAGTGCCATGACCGCCATATCCAAAAAAAGTGTCGCAACCCTGGAAGAAGTAAACTGTACAAATTCTTTACCGATATCCCTTCTTTTGCTTTTGAAAACAAAAATTCGGTTTGTTACATAGGCAAACAGCACGCCGGTTATCCATTTTATCATATTGGCTATCTGCAACTGGAAAGGGTTGGACGGATCCAGAAAAGTTCTGGTGCTTATATAATAAAATATAAGGCTGACTATTGTGGTAAGCACACCGACAATAAGATAATTTATTATTTCTTCGTGCTTTTTATATATTTCCCAGTATTTTTTCATATATTACTCCTTAAAAATCAGGAAAAAGTCAAGAACAGCATGTATGCCACCTGTGTACCAAGAACAATGGTGCTGAGAACAATAGGCATTCTAACATACAGAGAAGGACCGCCAATATATCTTTTGGAATGCTTTGTGGCCAGAAAATAATTAAAAATCAAAGCCGATGGGCTGATAGCCAGTGACACAGCCGCTATCTGCAAAACCAGCCTGGCTGCCGCTTCATTGGAAACTGACGGTGAAAATACTATGGCCAGTGCCAGCATCATAATTACTGCCGTGACGCATGAGTACAGTACCGGAAACCAAAAAGTAAATTTAAACACAGAAACTTTCTGCGCCTGTTGTGTATTCTGTTTCATTTTAACATCCTCGTAAACTTGTGATACAGTTTATAATACAATAAAGTACAAAATTTGTAAAGTGAAATAAAATTTATTTTGACAAAAAACAATATTTCTTCTTGACTAATCAGTTGCAATGTAGTATAATTATTATTGCCTTACGGGATGTGGCTCAGTTTGGTAGAGCGCTGCGTTCGGGACGCAGAGGCC
>CASFSP010000102.1 GCA_949297385.1 uncultured Oscillospiraceae bacterium | reverse complement strand
GGTAGGTTGAGATATTGTACCGGCTGCTGTAAGAGATCCTTATAGAAAGTTTGTAAGAGGTATTTCTGGCTGGGCACATCGGTCGAAATAATGCGCCCTATCAGGTTTTATTTTTTAAAGTGCAAACTGTCCGGCTCCGGCAAAACTTTCCTGTAAAAGGAGGATATGGTATGAAAAAATACATTTTAAATATCTGTTGTGTGCTGTGCTGTTCGTTGATATTCACAGGCTTGTATGCTTTCAGACAAAAATCCATACAGGAAGAAAAAAGCAAGCAACTCTTTTCTGTTTCAGAAGCCTATAACCGGATAACAAATATGTATGGATGCTTTAACCTGTTGGGGGAAGATGTTGATTTACAGGAAAAATATGAAGAAACCTTTTCTTTGGTCGCCAACTCTTCCTCTGAATTTGAGTATTATCTGGCAATGAGCAAGTTTGTAGCTGCTCTGGAAGACGGGCATGCTTACTGCTTGCCACCTTCCGATTCGGATTTTATATATCAAGTTGATATGGGAGTATCCTATATAGAAAACGGCTATGTGGTTACAAGGACTTATGACAGTACAGTCTTGCCACTATTGAGTAAAATAGTAAAAGTAAATGGCGTACCTGTTTCTGAATATATCGATGAAAATATATCTGAATATATAGGTGTGAAAACACCATTAAGCAGACAGTCCAGTTGTGCAGCGGCTTTGTCTATTGGCCCAAAAGGTGAAAAAAGGACATTTACCATTCAGACCCCGGATGGCATAGAAAGAGATGTTGAAATCAGATTTTCAAACAAAATCGGAGGTCAGTCCATAAGAGCACGGAATTTGTTTGATATTTTGATTTCAAATGAAAAGATTTATGATTCTTCAAATTTCTTATTGTATTATGTGAAAGAAGATTTATATAATTGCGAAAAGGTGTTACATCTGATAGTAAAAGATTTATCAGCTGATACAGCTGAGCTGAAGGATGAGTATATTTCCTGTATTTTACCTCATATTGAGTCTTCAAATGGTGTGATAATAGATTTCAGATACTGCCGGGGCGGGAATGATGCAAATGGCATAACAATATTAGAACCTTTTTTTGACAAAGAATTTAATTACAGTTCAAATGTATTGTATCCGGTTAAATCCAATTTTTTTGACTCTTATTCTCAAATGATAGAAGCTTATGGGAAGGTTATTGGCAGTTCAGATGCCAAGGACATTCTTTTGCCGATGACCCAAGGTAAATTTGTGTTACCTGAGGATAAAATTCTGGAAGTTTTTGAGGTTGAAGAACATTTTAAAACACCTTCTTACAATGATCTTTTAAATTCAATACCGAAAACGGCAACGCCGGCGGTTATCCTTATTAATCACCTGTCAGGTTCAGCTGTTGATACAGTTGCAGATATTGCAAATGAAATGGATCTCACAACCATAGGAACGCACACTTTCGGAGCGACAACAAATTTGGTCACTGTTACTTTAAAGAATGGATACACAATAGCTTTTTCTTCGGGGATAAGGCTGACTGCAAAAGGGGAGATTATACATAATAATGGAGTCCCGGCAAAAATATACGCAGATTACACTTTAAATAATCTTTCTGCCGGAATTGATGATTATATACTGAAAGCAATAGATGAGTTGAATTTATAGGATATTTCAATAATTATAGTATGAGTTTTGCAAATGCAACAATTTTGTGCCTGATAATTCTTTAAGTAAAAGGAATATTATATTGGTGACATGAACTTAGAAGATTGCCTCTTAAAATATTTTCATAAACAGTAAAAAACGGATACTTTTTTCACACCTGGCGTTGATTGGCGCCAGGTTTTTTATGCAAAATTTCGCTGTCTTAACAATATAAAATTTTTTGCCGGAATAAAATTAAAATATATAATATAATCTCAGTGACTTTTGTTTAATTGCATATAAATTTAAAATCTACTTATTTAGTCAATTATAATTGACTAAGGACTATAATTGATATAAAATGGTATATGTATATGACAATAATTTATCAGAGAATAGTTTTCAAAGGAGGATGACAATGGCTGATTATGCTGTTATAGGTTTTGGCTGTGCCGGTTATTACGGGGCTAAAACTATAAGAGAGAATGATCCCGTGGGGAATATCACTGTTTTCAGTGAACACAATTACTCTCCATACAATCCTATGCTCACTACATATTATGTAGCCGGAAAAATTCCTTTTGAAGGAATGTTCCCGTTTGGAGACATGGAAAAAATAAAGGACGAGCTTAAACTGAACCTTGTCACAGGCAGAAAGGTAGCTGCTGTTGATGCCGAAACAAAGACTGTAAAAATGGAAGACGGAGAAGAATTTAAATTTGATAAAATTCTCATCGCCACAGGTGCCAGCGCTTTTGCGCCGACATTCAAAGGCCTTGACCCGTCAGAAGCTTTTTATATGCGTACACTTGACGATGCCATCAAGCTGAAAAATGCGCTGGATGAAAACAACTATAAGTCCGCCCTGGTTGTGGGTGCATCAATGGTTGGTATCAAGGTGGTTGAACTTCTCAACCGGAAGGGAATAAAGACAACTTTTGCCGATATGGCGCCGAGAATTTTCCCGCTGGCTGCCTATGAGTCAGTATCAAAGGAAATTGAAAGACGCATTGAGGAAAAAGGTGTTGTAATGGCTTTGGGCAGCGCGCTGTCAGAGGCTGAAAAGACCGAAAACGGATATATCTGCACAATGTCTGACGGCAAGAAAGTTGAATGTGACCTTATTGTACTGTGCATAGGCACAAGAACAAATGTTTCAATGCTCAACCCCCGGCAGATAAAAATAAACAAGGGTGTCATTGTTGATGAAAACATGCGCACATCCTGTGAAGATATATACTGCGCAGGCGATGTAAGCGAAGGCGCTGAATTGCAGAGCAAAACCAGCATGATTATCGGCCTGTGGGCAAACGCTGCGCACCAGGGCGTGACAGCCGGCGCCAATATGGCCGGCGGCACAGCCAAGTTTGACGGCAACTTTATGCACAACATCACTCATTTTATGGATATGGACTTTATCGGTTTCGGTGATAACCGCCTGACCGGTAAAAGGATAGTTTCCGGCGACATTACCAAAGGTCTTTATGTAGAGGCCGTTATAGGTGAAGAAGGTCTTGTGGGTGTAAACATCCTGGACAACTACCGTATAAGCGGCGCTGTAAAGAACTATCTGTACAGGATTATGGAAACAGGCAATGCTAAAATTTCACCTATTCAGAAGGGTATTCTTATCAAAGAAGGCCTGAAACCATCCTTTATAGAAAAACTGGAGGGCAGATATAATGGCTGATATAAACTATGAAAAAGCTAGAATTCCGGGGGAAGAATCCGGAATTGAAGTAAAATATTCTGTATGTGATATTTGTACACCCGGCAGCCACTGCGGTCTTACCTGCTATGTAAAAGACGGCAAAGTTATAAAAGTTGAGGGTACAAAAGAACATATTTACAACAAAGGTAAACTTTGTACCAAAGGACGGGCCAACAGACAGTACCTCTACCGCCCTGACAGGCTGCTGACACCTATGAAACGCGTAGGCAAACGCGGCGAAGGAAAGTTTGAACCTATTTCCTGGGAAGAGGCTATCGACACCATAGCAGAAAAACTGCTGCGGTCCAGAGAAAAATACGGCGCTGACAGCGAGGCCTTCTATTCAGGCTACACACAGTGGTATCGCTTTATGTTCAGACGCTTTGCCCATGTTTTCGGCACACAGAACTACGGCACAGAATCTTCCAGCTGCTTCACCAGCGGTGTTCTGGCCTGGCAGGTTGCTGCAAAAAGCTATATGATTCAGGACCTTGCAAACACAGACCTGTTTATCGGCTGGGGCACAAACAGCTATTTCTCCCGCTGGCCGATGGTCGGCGGCATGGAAAGGGGCAAAGCCCGCGGCATGAAGGTTATTATCGTTGACCCGCGCATCACCCCCACAACCCAGCGCATTGCCGACCTGCACCTTCGTCCGCACCTGGGCACAGACGGCGCCCTGGCTCTTGCAATAGCCCATGTCCTGATTGAAAATGACTGGGTAGACAAACCGTTTATCGAAAAATATGTTCACGGCTTTGAAGAATACGCCGAATATGTAAAACAGTTTACACCTGAAAAAGGCGAAGAGCTTACAGGCGTTCCGGCAGCCGATATTATCAAGGCAGCCGAGATGATCCACGAAAGCAAGAGCGCCTGTATCACAGAAAGTTCTGCTCCTCTCGGACATCACCGCAACGGTATGCAGAACTACCGTGCAATCATGTCACTGCTTATCATCACCGGCAACTTTGACCGCAAAGGCGGCCAGCGCCCGCAGATTCACTCATTTATGGAGGCCGACCACGGTTACAGCTCGATTTCCAGGGAAGAGGAATTTATGGAAGAACGCTTCCCTCATGACGGTAAACCGGCTGTGGGCGCAAAGAGATTCCCGCTGTGGTACAACCTCAAGGAAGATATGCAGGCAAATGACCTGGCAAGGAACATCCTGGCAAAAGACGAGGACAGCGTAAAGGTTCTTTTTGCCCTGGGTATGAACTACCGTATGTTTGCACAGGACGGAAAATTCCTTGAAGCTTTCAATGAGTTGGATTTCTTTGTAAATGTGGACCTGTTTATGACAGATACCTGCAAATACGCCGATATCATACTGCCGGCCTGCACATCCATGGAGCGCGGCGAGTTCAAATCCTACGCCGGCGGCTATGTATGGTTTACAAAACCTGTTGTAGAGCCTCTGGGTCAGTCAAAATCTGACGCTGAAATCCTGACACTGCTGGCAAGAAAGATGAATTTTGACGACGAGTATCTCTGCGGCGGCTATGAAAAATGTATCGAGTATGTCATCCGTGACCTGCCGTACACAATCGAACAGCTGAAAGCAGAAGATCATCCTATCCAGCTTCCCAATCCGGAAGTTTACAAATGGGGCAGCACCCTTGAAAAGGGTCTGAAAACACCTACCGGCAAACTGGAACTGTTCTCTGAACTGATAAACAGCCATCCGGACTGGAACCTTGACCCGCTGCCCACATACAAACCGCCGTACAACCCCGATCCTGAAAAATATCCGTTCCTGCTTTGTGCCGGTACCCGTATTCCCAACGCACTGCATTCACGCCTTCACGATATGCCGTGGGAGCGTCATATGCTGCCGGAACCCAGCGTGGAAATGAGCCTGGAAGATGCGGACAAATACGGCATTGAACTGGGTGACGATGTGGAAATAATAACAAACATCGGCTCACTGACTTTTAAAGCTATTCCTACGGCAACAGTTATGGAAGGCGAAGTGTACATCTATCATGGCTACCGCGAAGTTGACATCAACAGCATTCTTGACGGTGACAACCTTGACCCGTACTCCGGCTTTCCTGCATACCGCAGCGCATATTGTAACATCAGGAGGAAATGATTATGGCATTAAAATTGGAACTTGATATTTCCCGTTGCTGTGCCTGCGGCGCCTGTGTGGTCGCATGTATGGACCAGAACGATATTGACCTTTCTACCGGTGTAAGACCGTACAGAACTGTATTCCGTGCAGAGGACAGGTTTACTGCGGATATTTCCTATTATTCAATGTCCTGTATGCATTGCGACAACGCTCCCTGCGTTACAGCCTGTCCTTCCGGCTGTCTGTACAAGGACGAAGAAACCGGCCTGACACTTTACAACACACAGTACTGCATAGGCTGTCACAGCTGTTCCATGGCTTGTCCTTTCGGAGCACCCACCTTCGGCCCCGACGGCAAGATGAAAAAATGCGACGGCTGCATTGACCGCATCCGCGCAGGCCTGGAACCTGCCTGTGTACGCGGCTGTACATATGGCGCCCTTAAACTGGTAGATACTGCCGATAACAATGTTGACAAGGAAAACTCACTGGTACACCAGTGCCAGATTCTGGTAGACAGCCAGAAATAAAGGACAAACAATTAAATAATTGTATTTCGAGTATGCCGGCCTACGGCTGTGCGCTATGGCCGGTATGCCGAAGTCTTTTGGCTTCCGGGGTAGAAAAGGAAACAATTCTGCCTTCCCATTTTTGAAAAGAAATACCTGCATACCTTGCAGAGAAAGGTTTATTCAGGTGCGTCTTTTTTGGCGTGCCTGTTTTTATTTCAATGATTAAATCGAAATCCAAATTTACCTTAAAACAGCTTTGCTTTATGGCTTTTGCGGCTGTATTGGGCTTTTTCTCAAAGCCTATCTTATCTCCGGCTATAAATCTTATTACAGATTTTGTACGCATACCCGGGGGCAGTGTTACAGCCGGCGTTTCAATGCTGTTTATAGTTTACGCCTGCGCTGTGATAAAAAAATTCGGTACAGCCACGCTTATGGGCTTTACCCAGGCCGTTATGGCGCTGGGCACAGGTTTTTCATCAGTTGTGGGATTGCTGGCGCTGATTACATACACACTGCCGGGCCTGGCTATTGATTTTGTCATGTGTACGCCGGTATTCAACAAACTCAGTCTGAAAAGCCGTATGTGTCTGGCAGGCAGCTGCGGCGTCTTGGCAGGTGCAATCTCCACAAACATGCTTTATTACAGACTGTCCCTTATCCCATTTTTACTTTTTTATATTTTTGGTATTTTATCAGGTTTTTTCGGCGGCTGGTTAGCGTATATAATCATAGGCCGAACACCTGGAAGCTTGAAGAGAGGATTAATAAAATGAAAAAACAAGTTAAAATTGCATTAGCAATAGTATTTGCCGTAATTGTAGGCGTTCTGGTATTTGTAAACAGAAACAATTCAGTCAATTCCGCAGAAAACTCCATAGCCATAGTGGTAAACGGCGAAAGCGAAAATTTTGAATTCAGCACAAGCAACTCTGACTTTGCCGCTTTTGACGCTGTGATGACAAAGAAAAACGGAGAATCTTTTGACAAAAACTACGGCGGCATACAGCTGAAAGATATCTTCAGCCAGGCCGGTATTGAGATATCTGAAAACACACGGATTTCTGTGGTATGTTCTGACAATTACAGCGTTTCCCTTACAGCCGAAGAAGTGCTTAAAGACGGCAATGTATGGCTGGTAAACCAGGAAAACGGACAGCCTTTGTCCGAAGACAGAGGCAATTTTATGCTGGTAATCACAATGGACGAATTTTCCACAAGATGGGCAAAGGATATCGCACAGATTACTGTAGATGAAAAATAAAATAAAAATTGGCGAAGTCACGGTTGAAAAGTCTTTTGTATCCTCTGTGGCCTTTGAAAAGGAAAAATATTTGTTGTCCGTCATGTCCGGCAGCGGAATGACACCGGTATTGCTGCCTGCTCAAAATCAGACAATATCAATGTCAAAAATAAGCGGACGACTGCTTTCTGAATGTGTGCAGACCGATAACCCACTGCCGCTACTTTGCCGGCTGGCTGTATGGATAAAAGATTTTACAAAATATTTTTTTGAAAAAACAGGCCGGTATATTGTGCTGGATGATATAAACCCCAGAAACTTTATTGTAGATGAGAAGGTTTATGGCATTGACTTTGAAAACTGGCATTACGGCGATGTAAAAGACAACTATGCCGGATTGCTGGCGATGGCATCTTCACTTTATCACGGCGGCGACGCTGACAATACAGACATCTGCGGCCGGCTGGCAGATTACATCTGCGATCTTACAGGCTGCGGCAGGGAAGAGCTTCATAAAAAAACGCAGCGGAAAACAGATTTTCTTTCTGCAAGGCGCAAAGCCATGCAGCATATCAAAAAAACAACCTTTGTACTGCTTGCAGGGGGTAATTCTTCCCGTATGGGCACAGACAAAGGTCTGCTTGCCATTGGCGGCCATACTTTCACTGATGAAATCATTTATAATATGTCTGTATTTGACAATATGATGATTTCTGCCAACAGTGCAGAGTATGAAAGGTTTAATATCAGGGTAGTAAAGGACAATTTTTCCCGGACAGGCCCCATAGGCGCGCTTCAGGCGTCACTTTCGGCAGCGCAGACCGACTGGATTTTTACACTGCCCTGCGATATGCCTTTTGTAAGCCGGGATACTGTTATCGGTCTGTTCAACAAGGCGGATTTTTCAAAAGACTGCATAATAACACAGGCGGACGGCAGGCTTTTTCCCACAGTTGCCCTATATTCCAAAAAAGCGCTGGATTGCATTGAAGGACAGATAGCAAAAGAGGATTATAAGCTGATGAAGATATTTGACAGCCTGAATACCCAGACAGTAACAGTGCCAAACCCGCGGGAGTTTGTCAATATAAACACTCCGCAGGATTATAAAGACATAGTCGGGCGATGAAAGACCGATGCGGCTTTCATCCTCCGTCAAAACTTGATAAATTTATTTTGTGATACAGCAAACACAGCCGTGTAACTTGTCATAGTTACACGGCTGTGTTGTTTACATATTATAAAATTTTGAAATAGGCTAAGAAGTACGATGCTTTGAAATTTAATGACGAACATCTATCAGATTTTGTGTTCCCAAATGCCAACATCGGATTTAACCATTCCGCAACAACTAAAAAAGTTAAGGTATTGTTGCTGTATAACTTGAATTGCATAAGGAGATTTTTATGATATAATAAAATTAGAAAATATAACCAAAGGAGGCTTGAAATATGATTACAGTTTTTAACAGAAAAGAGCTTATTGTAACAATGGATATGAAACGACAGGCCGAGATCCGCAGAATTCTTGCTGATAACGGGATTGAGTACACTGTCAAAACAACAGATACCCAGATGGCGCCGTTTTTTGGAAAACAGAGAAAATATACCGGAAGTTTCGGTATGGATCCGGATAAATTTTATGAGTATAAAATTTATGTTGCCGAAAAAGATTTTGAAAAAGCCTCATTTCTGATTAAGCAGTATTGATGTATCGGCTTTGTTTTGTACGGCACGCCGGAATTTTGTGATATAATTATGTGAGCTGACTATAAACAGAAAGCCTCCCTGTGTACGACGAAGGTGCAGCGGGAGACTTTCTGTTTTTTGATATACCTTATACAAAATAATTTCAAAAGCTTCTGCCGCAATCGCAGCTTAGTATACCTTACGATGTCAGTCTCAAATGAGCCATAAGATTTCCTCTTATATTTAATATTATAATATATGAACATGCAAATATGAAGAAGTCTCCTGTCAATATCATAAATAGCTCATCTTACATTATCAGAAAAACTTTCTTTATATAATTCAAGAAGTATCTTTACATTTTCAGCATTTCTGGCAATAACTATTAAGGCGTTGCCGAAACTGTCCTGAACAGTTCCGTTTTTATATCCAGAAATAGTTTTATCGCTGAAACCCAACAGTCTTGAAATCTGAGCCTGTGCCATTTATGTATTTTAGTGTTTAAAATTATCTGAAAACATTGAGGTTTATTTACCGGGTTATATATGGTATAATTTATAAAAATAAAACCGCAAGCCAAGAGGTGCTATTATGGCAAATATACATGACAAGGCTAAAAATCAGTTTATGCTCACAGGCTCTTTTGAGAAAAAGGGATATGACTGGTGGTGGCATTCATTTATCGCTTATAATTAAAAGACCGGAAAGGCAAGACCTTTTTTCATAGAATTTTTTACATGCAATCCGAAATTGGACGGTGGCGAGCCTCGCTTTGGTCAACGGGGAGATATTCCGTCATATGTGATGGTAAAATGCGGAATCTGGGGAGAAGACGCCTGTCAGCTTCACAGATTTTTCGGCTGGAATAAAGTGAAAGTCGGCAGAAAAGTCCCTTTGTATGTATCTGCTGATGATTGTTATGTGGACGAAACCTGCATAAAAGGAAGCGTAAATGTAATCGGTGCAAAAGAACACCCGGAGTGGATGTGCGATAACGGAAGCATGAAATGGGATCTGAAAATTGACAAAAAGGTCGCTTTCAATGTAGGTTACGGCACATGCGGATTATTCCGTTTTTTAAAAGCCTTTGAGATGTACTGGTATGCAGAAGGAATGAAAACGTAGTATTCCGGCTGGGTGGAATACAATGGAGAAAAATACATTGTCCGTCCGCAGGACTGCTATGGGTATGCGGACAAAAACTGGGGCAGTGACTTCACCAGCCCGTGGGTGTGGCTGAGCTCCAACAATCTTACCAGCAATATTACCGGCCAAAAACTGGAAAACAGCGTATTCGATATCGGTGGGGGACGACCCAAGGTTTTCGGCATAGCTTTAAACCGAAAACTGCTTTCCGATTTCTGGTATGAAGGTAAAAGCTACGAGTTCAATTTTTCAAAGTTCTGGACATTGACCCACACAAAATTTGACTGCCGCGAAATGGATACGCAGATAATATGGCATGTTGAGCAGTGGAATACAGTCGGTAAAATGGTGACTGACATTACCTGTGAGAAGAAGGATATGCTGTTTGTAAATTATGAAGCGCCGAACGGTAAAAAACTGCACAACCGTCTGTGGAACGGCGGCAACGGAAAATGAAGCGTCAAACTGTATATCAAAAGAGGCGGGGAATATATCCTTGTGGACGATATGACAGCGGAAAATGTGGGCTGTGAATACGGAGAATATGACAGGGCCCGGATATGAAAATGGATGTCTTGCGTTTTGTAAAACAGTGACTAAAAAGCCTGACCGTTAAAGACCCGGCTGTTGTTTTGATTAAATAAAATTACTGACTGAAAAGTAATTTTTCCATAAGCTGACAATTTTAAAATAAACATCAGATCTGTCAGACTGCAATAAAATATAAAACACCGCTGCCGGCATTTAGTACGGGCAGCGGTGCTTTATTGTCATTCTTATCCCAATAACAGGTTTATATCTTCTTCAACACTGCCTATGCCGGCAATGCCGAACTTGTTGATGAGCACATTGGCCACATTTTCGCTGAGAAAAGCGGGGAGGGTAGGTCCCAGATGAATGTTTTTTATGCCCAGGTACAGCAGGGCCAGCAGTACGATAACGGCTTTCTGTTCATACCATGCAATGTTGTAAACTATGGGCAGGTCGTTGATGTCCTCCAGCCCGAATACATCTTTCAGTTTAAGGGCGATGAGCGCCAGAGAGTAGGAGTCGTTACACTGACCGGCGTCAAGCACACGGGGTATACCACCTATATCACCAAGAGGCAGTTTGTTATATCTGTATTTGGCACAGCCGGCAGTGAGGATAACGGTATCTTTCGGAAGGGCTTTTGCAAACTCTGTATAATATTCACGGCTTTTTGCACGGCCGTCACAGCCGCCCATAACAACAAATTTTCTGATGGCTCCGCTTTTTACGGCATCTGTAATTTTGTCTGCCAGGGCAAACACCTGGGCATGGGCAAAACCGCCGGTAATTTCCCCGGATTCAATCTCTTTGGGAGGGGCACATTTTTTTGCGTGTTCAATTATAGAAGAAAAATCTTTCTTCTGGCCTATGTCACCGGGAATGTGCTTGCAACCGGGGTAACCTGCTGTACCGGTGGTGTAAATACGGTCTTTGTAGCTGTCCTTCGGAGGCACGATACAGTTTGTTGTCATCAGTATAGGTCCGTTGAATGATTCAAACTCTTCTTTCTGTTTCCACCAAGCGTTGCCGTAGTTTCCTATAAAGTTCGGATACTTTTTAAATGCAGGATAGTAATGAGCCGGGAGCATTTCAGAGTGGGTATATACATCAACTCCGGTTCCCTGGGTCTGCTCCAGAAGCATTTCCAGGTCGCGCAGGTCGTGGCCGGATACCAGTATACCGGGATTTTTGCCGGTTCCGATATTTACACGGGTAATTTCAGGGTTGCCGTAAGCCTCGGTGTTTGCTTTGTCAAGAAGAGACATGCAGGCGACACCGTATTTACCGGTTTCCAGTGTCAGCGCCATCAGATCATCAACGCTCAGGCTGTCGTCTAGGGTATCGGCCAGGGCGCGCTGTACAAAGGCGTCGGTATCCTCGTCATCGCGCATAAGGGTGTTTGCGTGTTTTGAATAGGCGGATATACCTTTGATACCGTAGGTTATAAGTTCGCGCAGGGAGCGTATATCTTCATTTTTGGTTGACAGCACACCGACAGTTGCTGCCTTTTTCTCCCAGTTGCCTGTGCCGTCCCACAAAGCCGCTTCGGGCAGGCATTCCTTGTTTTCCAGGCGGGCAAGCATTTCCTTTTTTGCATCCAGGGTCATGCGGATGCGGCCCATGATAACCTCTTTATCAAAGTTTGCATTGGTTATGGTGGTAAACATATTGAATGTGATGAGGTGGTTTATTTCAGCCGGAACAGTATCGCCTTTTTTTCTCAGGGCTGTTGTGACGGCAGAAAGTCCCTTTGTGACATATATCAGCAGATCCTGCATGGCTGCCACATCCGGCTGTTTGCCGCATACACCAACTCTGGTGCAGCCGCTGCATCCGGCAGTTTCCTGACATTGATAACAAAACATAGCATTTTCCATTTTTAGTCCTCCTTGTTTATACCGGGCGCAAGGCCTATGCCATCAGCCGCAAACGCCCTGTTGTTCTGCCTGATTTATACACTTTCAGGTAAAAATCCGAAAAATCGGTACGCTGGTATGTTTATATTGTTTTCAAAAATGTACAGCATAGTATTGTGTTATTATGCGGCATTGATATGCCTGTTATGCGCCGGGTTTTATTATACCTTTTTGACATTGCGACCTGTGGCAGTATGCACTTGAAAATGTTGTAAAATTATGGTTTGACAAAGAATATCATTGTAATTTAAGGTCTGTGATGATATATTTTAATTATTGAGATATTGCCGGATTTCACATGCAAATTCCGGTATCAGTATACATAACAGGGGGGGGAGCGAGCGTGGGTACGGAGCGAACATATATTGCAATAGATCTTAAATCTTTTTATGCTTCGGTTGAATGCAGGGAAAGAAACCTCAATCCGCTGACTGCCAACCTGGTTGTGGCGGATAAAAGCCGAAGTGAAAAAACAATTTGCCTTGCGGTTTCGCCGTCCCTCAAAAGCTTCGGAATTTCCGGCAGGCCCAGGCTTTTTGAAGTTTCTCAAAAGATAAAAGAGATAAATGCCATAAGAAAGATGAATGCGCCGGGGCGCGCCCTTGTGGGGTCATCCTGTAACTATGAAGAACTGCAGGCTGACCCAAGGCTGGCAGTAGACTATATAGTAGCTGTGCCCCGTATGGCCCATTATATACAGTACAGCACAATGGTTTATAATATTTATCTGAAATATATAGCTCCGGAGGATATACATACCTACTCCATAGACGAGGTGTTTATGGATGTTACAAACTATCTGCAAAGCTATAATATGACAGCCAGGGAACTGGCCGGGAAAATTATAAGAGATGTGCTGGAAAACACCGGGATTACCGCTACTGCTGGTATAGGCACAAACTTGTATCTTTGCAAAGTCGCAATGGATATTGTGGCAAAGCATATCGAGCCTGATGAGTACGGTGTCCGTGTGGCAGAACTTGATGAGATGTCCTATCGACGCTTGCTATGGACATACAGGCCGCTGACAGACTTTTGGAGAATAGGCAAAGGTTATGCGAAAAAGCTGGAGGACAGCGGACTATTTACAATGGGGGACATTGCAAGATGCTCTGTCGGAAAGCCAACGGATTATTATAATGAAGAACTTTTGTATAAACTTTTCGGAGTGAATGCCGAGCTGCTCATTGACCATGCATGGGGGTATGAGCCCTGCACAATGGAACGGATAAAAGCTTACAAGCCGGCTAATAACAGTGTTTGCTCCGGTCAGGTGCTGCACAGCCCGTATGATTTTGCCAAGGCCCGATTGGTCGTTAAAGAAATGGCTGATCTTATGGCGCTGGACTTGGTGGACAAAGGACTTGTCACAGACCAGATTGTCCTGACAGTCGGATATGATATTGAAAACCTGTCAGGACATGACGAACGGGCAAAATATTCAGGAGAGATAACAACAGATTTTTATGGGAGAAAAATCCCGAAAAGCGCCCACGGCACTAAAAATCTTGATACCATGACATCCTCCCGGTCATTGATAACCGATGCAGCGTTGGAACTTTATGACCGGCTTGTCAACAGAAAACTGCTTGTCAGGCGAATTACCATTGTGGCCAACCACCTTATTGACGAAACCACCGCAAAACAGCAGATCCGGTACGAGCAGATGGATATGTTCACAGACTACAAAGCCGATGAGAAGAAAAGAGCCGGAGAAAATGCCAGACTTGACCGTGAAAGACGGGTTCAAATGGCAATGCTGGGCATTAAAAAGAAATACGGAAAAAATGCAATACTGAAAGGCATGAGCCTGCAGGAAGGCTCCACAGCCAAAGACCGAAACACCCAGATAGGCGGGCACAGGGCATAGTAGGGTTTGCGAGTAAAAGCAGAAAAAATTATAAGCGCAAAGGCAAACAGAAACAGCTGTTCTGCCCGTCAGCGATTTTTGTTTTATAAAAAGAAAGGAAAACCCGGTTATGGAAAAGGATATACATAAGTATGATGATATTATCAATCTTCCGCATCCTACTTCTTCCAGGCACCCGCGTATGCCTCTGTCTGACCGTGCCGCGCAGTTTTCTCCCTTTGCTGCTCTCAGCGGCCATGAAGCGGCCATTAAAGAAACAGCCAGAGTAACCGACAGCAAGGTTGAATTAAGCGATGATATGATAAATTTGCTGAACGAAAAGCTGAGTATTATAGCCGAAAATCCCGGGTCTGTGGCAACGATTACATATTTTGTGCCGGATGACAAAAAGTCCGGAGGTAAATATGTGTCCTGTTCCGGGGTTGTACGCAGTGTGGATGTATATGGGCACAAGGTAATTATGGAAGACAAAACAGTTATAGCAATAGATCAGATAATCGAA
The DNA here is from genome assembly GCA_949297385.1 of uncultured Oscillospiraceae bacterium. Lineage (GTDB taxonomy): Bacteria > Bacillota > Clostridia > Oscillospirales > Ruminococcaceae > RGIG3102. Next base: position 2,787 of record CASFSP010000102.1, on the reverse strand, counting down.
ATAGAAAGCGAGATTTTTTGAGTGGATATATATAAATAAAACCACCAGCTGGCGGTGGCTTGAAAAGTTTTTGTATTGAAAGGAGCATGGCGGTGGATTTTTATTCTATTGATGAGAATGAGGCTGCGGCAGTCAATAAAATGGCCGATGTGGCATCAAAGGTGTATTTTTTCACTAATTTGGCCGTCAGCATAGTTTTATCGGCAGTATTGTTGTTGATGATATTTGACACATTGTTGATGCTTTTATTCGGGCAAAAATTCCGTGCATTATTGATGACCGCTATTGATATTCTGCTCGTTTATTTTATGCTGATAAGAAGAAAAGAATACAAAAGGAAAAAATCATGCAAATATATAAAAAATGCATTTTCCGCAGGTCAGTGTAAAGTATTATTGTCGGATGGTAAGCTTGTCATAAGCGATATTTCTCATTCTGTAAAAGATATATATGCTGTTTTTCTGATAAGAGATTATGTGGCTTTTGTACTTAGTGACAGAACATCGGTAGTTATAAAAAGCGGTGAGTTCAAACCCTCGCTGTATAACTGGCTGAATACCTATGGCTTGAATATTTACACATGGGACAGTGATCCGGACGGCAAAGTACTTGCCAAAAATTCGCGTTTGCGCCCGGTAAAAAAATCCAAAATAGTGTTGACTCTTATTTTTGTGCTTATTTTAATCTTTATAAAAACTACTGCCGGCATTAAAACGACAAGCGAGTTGGCACAGACAGAGCCTGCTGTGAGTTTTACATTCGATATTGATGAAGATATTTACAGCCAGATGGGGGATCTTTATGATTATTATGAAGCTACCCATAATTTTGAGCAAACAAATAACATATATTATTCTTATGTAAATCAGGCGTTCAATGTTTTGGCTAAAACCAGCTACATCGACGGTGAGGCAACAAATAATCAGGAACTGCTTGTTTTTGACGAAAATAATTCTTGCTATATAAAATATTGCAAATCAGAAAACCGGAATTATTCTTCTTTGGAGATAACGAACGCAGATAATACGATGGTTATTGAAAAATTTAAAAATGGCTGCACTGTTACAAACAGGGAAAATGAGCACAGTTATACAGAAAAGGATATGTACAAGCTGATAACGGAGTATGATTATATTTGCAGTGAATATCCTAATCAGAACTACATAAAATCCTATTTTTTCATCGGCACGGTAAATATTCGGCTGAAAAGCGATAAAATATTTGCAAAAGAAAGCGCTGAGTATCAGATGAGCGAAGAAGGTATAACCTTTTATACGCAGTCGAAGGAGAAAGAGTATAAAATTTTATTGAAGGATATCCGGCCTGATAAGATTGATGATTTCTTAGCTATGTTAGAAACAGCTTACCGGAATACAAATATATCATCCGAAACTTTCAGCGGAATAATTGAAGAATTTGAGAAACTTGCCGAATGTTGATAAAAAAGCAGCGGATACTCCAAACTGAATCGGAGTATCCGCTGCTTTTCAAAGCTTCTATTTCCAGTTTTTGCTCTGTCCTGCCAGCTCCACATTGCCGTCGGCATATACTTTATATGACTGCCACATATTCGGGTCATCAATATGCTCTATATGAACAAAAAAGTATACATCGTTATTCTGATATATCTCATGTCTGGACATCATATTTATAGCCTCGATTGTGAGTTCTTCGCTTGCATACACTGCAAGAGCAGGTGTATCAATGCGTTTCATATTTTGATATCCATTTGCGTCTATCAGGCATAGGGCTGCCTGATCAAGACTGGTTACTTTTAACCTGTCTGTGTATGATGCAAAGTCGGAAATCAGCATATCGGATATAAACTGTGTCCGGGCCACATAATTATCTATGTCTTTCTGCCCTTCTTCCTCGGTTATGTAAGCCATGACACCGATATCTCTCGGCCTGTCTATAACATCCACATCTACATCATCACAAAATACGACAACCTTGTATTTACTTTTTTCTACATCTTCGATACTTCGTATATGGATTGTCTGATTAAGATTAATAATACATGCAACGGAAGATATATTTCTGCTGAACCCTGTTACCTTGTATTGTCTGCCCTCGTCAGTCTGCATTATGATATAGCTGTTCAGGCGACCGGAAGAAATATCTTCGTCATACACATATTCCAATAGTTCTCCGCAGACATAAGTATCCCTGGAATATTCCTTTACCACATATTTCATAAGGTCTCCATAGCTGCTCTCTTTTTCGGCGCTCACTTCAGAAGATATGCTCTGTGACCGGGAAGAAGGCACATTGTCCGACTGTGAGGAGGGCTTGCCTGTCTGCCGGCAGGCGGTTAAAGCTATGACCAGTATAAAGACTATAAAAATATTTATAAACTTTTTCATACAATATCCTCCTTTGAGGCAATATTTCTTATTTTTATTATACCATAATTAAACCGACAGTGGCCCCGGCCGGCTGTTTTTCTCTGTATTGATTATTTTTAAATAAAAAATATGTGCAAGTGGTACAAGTGATTGCAATAAAGATTTGTTTGCTTAAAAAGGGGATTTTTATGGGAGAAAAATGGGAAAAAGCCATGTAAACCCGCTGAAATAAAGGGAAAAAACCGCAGGGGAAAATGGGAGGAAAAAGAAGGGAAAAAGAGGGGATGAATTTTGGCGGCTCGCCGGTTTATCATATAGGCAGTGATGGAAGCAGTACTGCATTTACATAATCATACCATCACAAGACGGCAGAATAAGGCACAAGCGCGCATGTCTTACACTGCCGGAAAACTAAAATTAAAAAAGGAGAAAAATTATG
>CASFSP010000101.1 GCA_949297385.1 uncultured Oscillospiraceae bacterium | reverse complement strand
TTTTTGTTACACATTGCCTTTTTGTTTTTAATTCGGAGGCCGCGTTTTTTTTATTCTCGGGTTTTTAAAATTCTTTGTAATTCCCCCTTTTACGCAACACGTAAATTTTTTTTTTATATTCGGAGCCGGAGAAATTGGACACGCATATCAGGCTGTCGCCGGCCTTGTTTTTTCGCATGAAAACCACTACATTCTGGGTGTAGTCATCGGCGCTTATCCATTCAAAGCCGTCCCAGGTGAAATCCAGCTGCCACAGGGTGTCGTTTTTCAGGTAAAAGTCATTCAGCTCTTTTATCATATTGTGACCTGCCGCATGCAGCGGTTTTTCCAAAACCTGCCAGTCCAGCTGTCTTTCTTCGCTGAACTCGGAATACTGCGGCAGTTCCTGGCCCATGAACATCAGTTTTTTGCCCGGGTGGGCCATCATATATCCCATAAATGCGCGCCAGTTGGCAAATTTGTGATATTCGTCACCGGGCATTTTGTTCAGGAGCGAACCCTTCATATGCACCACTTCGTCATGACTTATGGGCAGTATAAAGTTTTCGCTGAACGCGTACATAAATGAAAATGTTATCTTATTATGTACCCCGGCGCGGAAATACGGGTCTGTTTTCATATAATCCAGTATGTCGTTCATCCAGCCCATATTCCATTTGAAGTTAAATCCCAAGCCGCCTTTGTCCACCGGTCCGCTGACCATCGGCCAGGCGGTGGACTCTTCGGCTATCATCAGCGCGTTGGGTTTTTGGCTGAAAACGGCTGTGTTCAGCTTTTGCAAAAACTCCACAGCTTCCAGGTTCTCCTTGCCGCCGTATTTGTTCGGTGTCCACTGGCCGTCGGCGCGGTTGTAATCCAGATACAGCATGCTGGCCACGGCATCTACCCTGAGGCCGTCTATGTGATATTCTTTCAGCCAGTACAGGGCGTTGGATATGAGAAAACTCTGAACCTCGCCTTTACCGTAATCAAAAATCATGGTGCCCCATTCTTTGTGCTGGGACATATTTTCATCCTCCGGCTCGTAACAGGCACTGCCGTCAAAACGGTAAAGGCCAAACCGATCTTTCGGGAAATGGGCAGGTACCCAGTCCATTATTACACCGATACCATTGCGGTGCATATAATCCACAAAATATCTGAAATCATCCGGCGTGCCGTATCGGCTGGTGGGCGCATAGTAGCCCCCCACCTGATAACCCCAGGAACCGTCAAAGGGATATTCTGATATGGGCATTATCTCCACATGAGTATATCCCATTTCCTTTACATACGCCGCCAGAGCCCGCGCGCTGTCGCGGTAAGAAAATGTGTTGCCGTCTTTGTGGCGTACAAACCCTGACAGGTGAACTTCATATATATTCATCGGGCTTTCATAAACATTAACCGCCCTGTTCTGCCATTTTTTGTCGCCCCAGCGAAACTTTGGCCGCCGCCAGGCTTTGGAAGCTGTGCCGGGTCGGGTTTCAAAATGCACGGCGTAGGGGTCACTTTTCATATTTACCGTGCCGTCGGGGCCGGTTATGGCATATTTGTATGCGCCGTACTGCATGTCGGCCTTTACGGCTGTCTGCCACACGCCGCTGCCGTCTATGTTTTTCATGGGATTTGCATCCGTCTGCCAGCCGTTGAAATCTCCCACCAGGCTGACGGCTTTTGCCCTTGGGGCCCAGACGCGGAATACCCATCTGTTTTTTCCGGTTCTATGACTGCCGAAAAAATCATACGCCTGGGTCAGCTCGCCTTTTTTAAACAGATAAACAGGCAAAGCCGCGTACTCTTTGCTTAAACAATCCATAAAATACCCCCTTTATAATATCTTAAACATTTACGCAATTTTTTTCAAGTTGCCTATTATACAAAAATCTCAAAAATTCGTTGTACTAATTTTATATTTTTGTGTATTTTTACACATATTTTACAGACAGCTACCCGTTACAGCGGCAGTTTTTCGCCCTTTCTTTGCCTGTAAAACCTCAGGCTGTCCACACCGTGTTCTTTCAGCAGGCGTATACCTGTTTCAAAGCCGTTTTTGTAGTATTGTGTTTTGTGCGCGTCAGAGCCCATGGTAAACTTTCTGCCGCCCATAGATTTGTACAGTTTCACCGCCTTTACGGCCCTTTCCACCGCCTGCGGGTCAGGAAAAGCTTTGGTGTTCAGCTCCAGCGCCTTGTCCTTTTCTATCAGCCGCCGGAATATTTTTTTCAACAGCCGGCTGTGTCTGTCCAGGTCTGTATGTCCGGCATATCTCAGCACATAATCTATATGGCCCAAAGTGTCAAAATCATCAAAGCTTTCCACCGCTTCGCACACCAGGCTCAGATATTCATTATAGCACCGGTCCACTGTCCTGCCCTGTCGAAATTCCGGGAAAGACACATCGTACCTTTCGCTTTCGTGCACCGACATTATCACAAAATCAAAGGGATTTTGCGATATAATCTGCCTGTTTCGCTCCCGTATATCTCTGCGCCAGCCTGCTTCCACCCCAAACAGCATTTCTATGGGATATTTTTGTGCCAGCTGTGACAAAAGCCGCCTTTGCCGGGCAAAGTCCGGCACTATATCAAAATGCCGGGGAGAAAAATGGCTTTCCAGGTCCATATGTTCGGTGGTTATAAAGCGGCTGTCGCCGCCGGCCACGGCAATCCTGACATAATTTTCCATATCCTCCCTGCTGTCAAAGGACAGCCGGCTGTGCAGATGGCAGTCGTAAATATTCATCATTTTTTCAATTCCTTAACCTTTATTTTATGGTAAAATTATATCACATAAAAATAAGTGTGACAAACTCACTTTAAAAAATATTCAAAGATAATAAAATAATCAAAAAAGATTTTACGGAGGTCCGAATGAAAAATACAAAACAGAAAATAGCCCTGCTTTCGCTGGCAGTCCTTATGGTTGTGGCGATTGTAGGCGGCCTTATAAAACCTTATATTCAAAACAAAGATAAGGGTATATCTTCCGACATCGACGGCCGGCTGAACATTCCAAACTTTCAGTATACCGACCGGCGGGGCGAAACAGTTGATTTTGACAGCCTGCGCGGAAAACCCATTGTGATAAACTTCTGGGGCACCTGGTGCGGCTGGTGTGTGGAGGAAATGGCCGATTTTAATCAGCTGGTAAAAGATTATGGAGATGATGTAAACTTTCTGTTTCTGAATGTGGCCAACAGCAAAAGCGAAACCACACAGGATGTGCTGGACTTTTTGCAGGAAAACGGATATGACGCCATAACCACCCATTTTGACAGCATGGGACAGGGTGTATATATGTTCGGGATAAACAGCTTTCCCACCACCGTATACGCCGACAGCGAAGGCAATCTGTATGATGCCGCCATCGGTCTGACAGATTACGACTCTGCCAAAGAAGTAATCGAGGCCATGCTGGAGGAATAATATGCAGTATCTGTTCACCTTTGCCGAAGGGGTTTTTGCCTT
>CASFSP010000100.1 GCA_949297385.1 uncultured Oscillospiraceae bacterium | reverse complement strand
AATTATCTGCTTTCCTTTTTCGGCGTCGAGGCGATAAACTGGCTGGGTGACCCCAAATTTGCAATGTTTTCGGTTGTGCTGGTAAATGTGTGGAAAAGCCTGGGCTATTATGTGCTGATATTCGTTGCCGCATTGCAGGGTATACCTTCTTATCTTTACGAGGCGGCGGCGCTGGACAAAGCAAAACCCATGACAGTGTTTTTCAAAATAACACTTCCCATGCTTTCCCCCACGCTGTTTTTCCTCACCCTCACCAGCACCATAGGTTCTTTCAAAACCTTTGAATCCATATCCCTTATGACAAACGGCGGACCGATGGAGTCCACAAACACACTGGTGTTTGAACTGTACAGACAGGGCTTTGTATTTTACAACACCGGCTACGCTGCGGCCATGGGCGTGTTCCTGATGGCTCTCATAGGGCTGATGACATTTCTGTACTTTAAAGTATTGCAGAAGAAAGTACATTATCAGTAAAAGGAGAAAAAATGGCAAATATTTTACGAAAATCATCCCGCGGCGTGATAAATATAATTCTTTTTATGATATTTTTCATCCCGTTTTACTGGATGGCGCTTACATCAATAAAAAGCATAGGTCAGGTAATGCAGTTTCCGCCGGCGTTCTTTGTATCAAAACCGCGGTTTGAAAACTTTATAACTGCCTTTGAATCGATAGAGTTTTTACACTATCTGAAAAACAGCATTGTGGTTACGGTGTGTGTTATGGCGGCACAGCTGCTTACCGTTGTTCCGGCAGCTTATGCCTTCGCCAGATTTGACTTCAAAGGAAAGGGCGCAATGTTTGGCATGGTGCTGGCTACCACAATGATACCGGCTCAGATGATATTCCTGCCGGTGTTTGTAATACTCAGCAAGGCCCATCTGATAAACACCTACTGGTCACTGATACTGCCCCAGGCCACCAGCGCTTTCGGCATATTCATGCTGCGCCAAAGCTTTATGCAGGTGCCCAAAGAGCTGATAGAGGCGGCACGCCTGGACAAGGCCGGAGAGATGAAAATAATGTTCAAAATCATGCTGCCCATGTCTAAAAGCACGGTGTCAACTCTGGCGCTGCTGAACTTTATCGGCACATGGAACGATTATTTCTGGGCCAAAGTGCTGACCACCACCGATGCAGTAAAAACCTTGCCCGTGGGCATAACCAGCCTTTCCAATGTGGACGGCGGCATAGCCCAGCATATAGTTATGGCCGGCAATGTGCTGATGCTGCTTCCGATACTGATAGCCTTTGTGCTGGCGCAGAAGCAGATACTCAAAGCATTTTCATACACCGGTGTCAAATAATTGCTATGAAGCGCAAAAGGCGCATCATATATACTTATCAAATTTTTCAAGGAGAAAACAATGAAACATTTAGCAAAAAGAATTCTTTGCGCTGTCCTGGCCTGTGCCATGATGTTTACAGCCACAGCCTGCGGCGGAGATGACTCTTCAACCGCACAGGGAAACGGCGAAACCATAGAACTTACCTTCTGGTATGCCAACAGCGTTGATGATTATGTACAGGGCGCAGTGGAAAGATTTAACTCCACAGTTGGCGCCGAAAAAGGTATCCATGTAACCGCCGAAAACCAGGGCGCCTACACAGATGTTGACCAGAAATTGCAGGCTTCTTACCTGGCCGGCACTGCTCCTGATATGACAGTATTGGAAATTGCTTCCGTGGGCCTGTTCGGCGACGGCGGTATGCTTCAGTCACTGGATGAGCTGGCAGCAGGCGAAAGCGACGAAACCTTTGACCTTGACGACTTCCACGAAGGCCTTCTGTACAACTGCTATGTAAATGATACACTGTACTCTGTGCCTTTCCTGCGCTCCACATCCCTTTTGTACCTGAACACCACAATGCTGGAACAGGCCGGCGTTGACCCTGCCTCCATCACCACATGGGACAGCTTTGCCGAAGCCTGTGAAAAGGTACACCGGGAAACAGGCAAATACGGCGTTTCCTACCCCATAAACTATTGGTACACCGAAGCTTTCATGCTGACTAACGGCGGTTTCCCCATCAGCGATGACGGAAAAGTTTGCACAGTTGACAACGAGGTCAGCCGCGCGGTAAACTCTTATTGGATGGACCTTATGGACAAAGGCCGGGCACATGTGTACGCCTATGCCGAAGCTGACAAGATGACATCCGACATTATCAACCAGGATACAGCCATGTGGTTTTCCTCCACAGGCGGTCTGACCAGTTATATCGAAGTTGCACAGGAAAACGGCTTTGAACTTCAGACAGCATTTATTCCCCGGGGCACACAGCAGGGCACAACAACAGGCGGCTGCAACATCGCCATGGTTGCCGGTATGGACGAAGAAAGACAGGCAGCCTGCTGGGAATTTATGAAATTCATGTCATCTGTTGACGAAACTGTTGAAGCCTGCATTGCCACAGGTTATGTGGCCACCAGAAAGAGCGCTTTGGAAAATGAAAAGATGAAACAGTGGAACGAACAGTATCCCCAGTACGAAGTTGCTCTCAACCAGCTGTCTGTTGCCAAAGGACGCCCCAACAACCCCGGCTATACCGAATTCCAGGTGGAAATAACCAACGCCATAGCAGAAATAACTGTAAACAGGGCCGATGAGGATGCGACACTGGCAGCGCTGGAACGGAAAGGAAATGAATTGTTCAATGAGTAAAATCAAAATACTCGCTCACAGGGGTGCGTCATACCACGCACCGGAAAACACAAAAGCAGCTTTTGTAAAAGCTTATGATTTCGCTGTAAGCGGAATTGAAACCGATTTACAGCTGACGGCAGACGGCGAAATTGTGATACATCACAACTACTATATCGACAGCACTTCCGACGGCAAGGGCGCCATTGCGCTGAAAACTTTGGATGAGCTGAAAAAATATGATTTCGGTGCATATAAGGGAGAAGAGTTTGCCGGCGAGAGAATACTCACCCTGTCCCAGCTGCTGCCTGTGCTGAAAGATTTCAGCCTGATAAACCTGGAGCTGAAATCCCACATGGACAAATCTGTGGACTTTGTGGGCAAGATACTGGACATAGTGGCCGCCAGCGGCATGAAGGATAAAATTCTGTACTCTTCATTTGACGAAAACCTGCTCAGAGAAATAAAACAGCGCAACAGTGAAAGCCGCGTGGGCCTGCTGACCATGAGGGAAAGCATGGGCCGTATGTCGGCGGAATTTACCGCAAATCTTGCCGCAAAATACGGTGTGACAGATTTCAGACGGACTTTGGAAAAAGCCGGAAAAATTCAGACACTGGAAGAAAGGGTAGACAGCCTGGATTTTGAAATCGACTGCCTGCACCCGGACTATCACAGTGTGCTGGACAATCCGTCACTGGTGGAAAAAATGCACAGCAAAGGCATACAGGTAAACCCCTACACCTGTGACGACCTGCGGGAAATGAAACTGCTGAAAGAGGCTGGCTGTGACGCAATAATCACCAACAGGCCGGACATCGCCCGCGCTCTTTGGGAGGAATAAAATATGGCATTGATAAATGTAAGCTGTTTTTCAACAGTTTTGCACATGAGCGTCAATATCCGGGTTATCATGCCACAGAACATTGACATTGTAAACCCGGTAAACGGCGGAAATTTTGAAAAACCTTATCCGGTGCTTTACCTGCTGCACGGCTACAACGGCGACCATACAGTGTGGTCAAGGCGCACCTCGGTGGAAAGATACGCCGCGGACAAAGGCATTGTAATAGTAATGCCGGCGGCCCACAACAGCTGGTATTCCGACGACTGCATCGGTTTTAAATACTGGACATTTGTCAGCGAAGAACTGCCCAGGATAATACACGACCTGTTCCCCCAGACAACCCGGGATCCGGCAAAAACCTTTGCCGCCGGCTTGTCAATGGGCGGATACGGCGCCTTTAAATTGGGCCTTGCCCTGCCGGAAAAATTTCGCGCAGTGGCCAGCCTGTCCGGCGCTGTGGATGTGGCTGCCCTTGCCCGGAGACTGGAAAAAACCAACCCCGGCACGCTGAAAAGCATGTACGGCGGCAAAGAGCTGAAAGGCTCTGACGAGGACCTGTTTGCCCTGGCGGATAAAGCGGTGAAAGAGGGCAAAAAACTGCCGAAGATGTACCAGTGGTGCGGCAGACAGGATTTCCTGTATCAGGACAACCTGAACCTGCGCGACTACCTGAAAGGCCTCGGCGCCGACCTCACATACGAAGAAGGCGACGGAGACCACCAGTGGCAGTACTGGGACACCGGCATCGAAAGAGTCCTTAACTGGATTGACGATATTCTGAAAAATAAATAAAATAAATAAAAAGCTCCCGCTTACGGCGGGAGCTTTTTCTTGACAAGATTTTTCGAAAATGTTATTTTAAATAAAAAGAAGTCGAAAATTATTTGTGAAAACAAGCAATTATGTCAAAAAAGGAGTAACAATATGAAAAGTATAAAGTTGTTGAAGCTATTCAGCCGACGGACAATGTTTGTTGCCGCATTCGCTCTTATAAGTTACCGCAACCTCAGTCCTTACTGGGGCGGGCATATTTTTGGCATGGCAGTGCTTGCTGTATTGTTGATAATGTGTGCGGTTACTGTAATGCTTGTATCAAAAACCGAAAAAGAGCAGAACGGTGCCGGAGAAGAAGCCCGGTAAATATCCGGCTAATATGCACAATATAAAAAATCCCCGGCGGATTTTCCGCCGGGGATTTTTAAAGTTCAAAATATAATGAAATCAGAAGTTATTTATTCCCGGTTTTGGTACTGCTCCATCTGTTCGGCTGTGGGGTTTTTGCCGGTGGTTATCAGTATTTCCAGCCTGGTCACTTCGCTGTCGGGTACGGCAATCAGCGCGCTGTCGCCGCTGTGATACACTCTTACCATTTGACCCATGTGGCAGTAAATGCCAAACCGGTCCAGCACAAATACATCTGCGACTTCACCTT
>CASFSP010000099.1 GCA_949297385.1 uncultured Oscillospiraceae bacterium | reverse complement strand
CATCTGTTCTGAATATGTCAAACCGGTTGCCGTCAACCGCCTGTGAAGCAGGTACAAATTCCGGCTGGTAAATGGTTACCGGCGGCAGTTTTTGCAGTTCGTTATAAACGGTCTGCACCAGGCCGTCCAAGCCCTGTCTTGTGGCCGCAGAAATCACAAACAGCTGTATTCCCTGCTGCCGGCAGAATTCCCTGAATCTTTCTATCTGTTCCCGGTCTGCTATATCAGCTTTGTTCGCCACGGCAATCTGCGGGCGTTTTGACAGTTCTTCGCTGAAAGAAACCAACTCTTTATTTATCAGTTTAAAATCCTCTATGGGGTCACGGTATTCACTGCCGGACACATCCACCACATGCAAAAGCAGGCGGCAACGCTCAACATGGCGCAGAAAATCGTGTCCCAGGCCGACGCCTTCACTGGCGCCTTCGATGATACCGGGAATATCGGCCGCCACAAAGGAGGCTTCCTCGTCCACCCTTACAACTCCCAGCACCGGTGAAAGTGTGGTAAAGTGGTAGTTGGCAATTTTGGGCTTTGCGGAAGATATGGTTGATATCAGTGTAGATTTGCCCACATTTGGGAAACCTATCAGCCCCACATCAGCGATAAGTTTCAGTTCCAGTATAACCTCAAATTCCTCGCCTTTGAAACCGGGTTTGGCAAAATTGGGTATCTGTCTGGTAGGTGTGGCAAAGTGCTGATTTCCTAGGCCGCCTTTGCCGCCTTTTGCTATTACATAGTCACCTTCCTGTGATATGTCTGCAATTACCAGGCCGCTGTTGGCTTCTTTAACAACAGTACCTATGGGCACTTTGACAATCAGGTTTTCTGCCGCTTTGCCGGACTGGTTGGCTCCGCGGCCGTTTTCGCCGTTTGGGGCCACATATTTTCTTTTATATCTGAAATCCATCAGTGTGGACAGGTTGCGCTCGCCGCGGAAGATTACATCTCCGCCTTTGCCCCCGTCTCCGCCGTCCGGGCCGCCGGCAGCCACATATTTTTCGCGGTGAAAAGCCACTGCGCCGTTGCCGCCGTTACCGGCTTTGACATATATTTTGGCGGTATCCACAAATTGAATAGCCATTGCAACATCTCCTTTCGTTTTAAAAAGTTATTTGTATTATAAAAGTATTTCCCCTTTGCACAAAGGAAATACATGCTGATTTCAAAAACAAAACCCGAACTTAGTGTAAGCTCGGGTTGGTTGTTTATCTTATTTTGCGTAAACGCTTACCTGTTTTTTGTCACGGCCCAGTCTTTCGAATTTAACTGTACCGTCTACAAGAGCAAACAATGTATCATCGCTGCCGCGGCCTACATTTTCACCGGGGTGAATATGAGTGCCTCTCTGACGAACGAGGATGTTGCCGGCTTTTACAACCTGGCCATCTGCTCTTTTTGCACCAAGTCTTTTTGACTCGGAATCACGACCGTTCTTGGTAGAACCAACGCCCTTCTTATGTGCCATTATTCAATTCCTCCCTTAGAAAATTAACCAACTATTTTAGTGATTTCAACTTTGGTGTACGGCTGTCTGTGGCCCATTCTTCTTGCAGAACCTTTTTTGGGTTTGTAAGTGATGATGTTAAGTTTCTTGCCTTTGCCGTTTTTAACAACTTTGGCTTCAACTTTAGCACCTTCAACAACAGGTGTGCCGAACTTTGCATCTGCACCTTCGCCTACGAACAATACTTCTTCAAAAGTAACTGTTTCGTCAGCCTGTGCATTGAGTTTTTCGATGTATACTACATCGCCTTCGCAAACTGAATACTGTTTGCCGCCGGTAACAAATACTGCTTTCATTTTTAATCCTCTCATTATTTAGGGCTCGCTGAACCGGGTGCGCCCTGCGGCGTCTTATGTACCCTCTACATGCGGCTAAATAATGATACCATATAAAAAGTCAAATGTCAACGACAAATATGTTATTTTCCTATATTCTGCGCGCTTTTTACTGTGTTTTTAATCAGGTTTGCCCTGGTCATCAGGCCGACACCTCCGGGCACCGGGGTTATTTTGGAAACCACATCAATGCATGAGGCAAAATCGGCGTCACCGCACAGTTTTCCGTCCCGTCCGCGGTTTATGCCTACATCTATTACAACTGCTCCGGGTTTGAGCATATCTCCGGTGAGAAAGCCGGCTTTACCCACAGCCACAATCACTATATCGGCATTTCTGGTTTTATCAGCTATATTCTGTGTCCTGGAATGACATATGGTGACTGTGGCACTGCGTTTGAGCACCAGTGTCGCCACCGGCTTGCCGACAATATTGCTGCGACCGATGACCACCACATCTTTGCCTGTAAGGTCCACACCTGCCCGGTCAAGCATATCGATGCAGCCCTGAGGGGTACAGGGGACAAAGCAATCCTTGCCTATGTTGAGGTTTCCCACATTTACCGCGGTAAAACCATCCACATCCTTTGAGGGTGATATTGCGTTTATAACTGCATATTCATCAATCTGTTTCGGCAATGGCAGCTGCACCAATATGCCGTGCACTGTACTGTCCGCATTCAGCCTTTCTATCTCCCGCAGCAGTTCCCGCTGGGTTATAGTTTCCGGAAATGTTATATTCTCTGAAATAATTCCGCATTCGGCACAGTCTTTGTGTTTTCCTTTTACATAAGCCATGCTGGCCGGGTCTTCGCCGACCATTATAACGCTCAGTTTTGGGTAAATTCCCTGCCGGTTCAGCTTTTCCACATCCCGCTTTACCTGCCGTTTTATGTTTGCGGCCACTTCCTTGCCGCTTATTATTTTATCCGTTGACAACATCTTTACCGTCCGCCTTTTTTAATTTGATGTAGTTATATATAAGCACAGCCGCACCCGCAACCACAGACACCAGCGCAACTACCTGTGATGTCCTCAGCCCTGGAATTATTTCCAGACTGTCTGTGCGCAGACCTTCTATGACAAATCTTCCTATGCCGTACCAGACAGCATACATTGAGATTAGCTCGCCTTTGAATTTTCTTTTGTTGAAATACAGCATCAAAGCCGCAAAACCTACAAGGCACCAAGCGGACTCATATAAAAATGTGGGGTGTACCGGAGCATAAGGATCCACTGTTATTCCCTGCAATGCAAGATACGAGGCTGTCCTTTGCAGATAGGCTGTTGTACCTTCGCTTATCATTCCGAAAAGCCCGTCTGTATTGGTGCCGAATGCCTCCTGATTTACAAAGTTTCCCCAGCGTCCGATACCCTGACCCAGCAAAAGACATACACCTGTTATATCTGCCATATTGAGAAAGTCCAGTTTTTTCCAGCGACAGGCCAGCCAGCCGAAAACAAAAGCGCCGATAACGCCGCCGTATATTCCCAGGCCGCCGTCCCTGATATTTATCATATCCCACAGACTGTTGTATTCGAAAGGTGCAAAAGCCACATAATAAGCCCTGGCGCAGATCACACCCATAATGCCGCCGACCATAATCACATCCAGCATTTTATCTGTATCAATATCCAGCTTTTTGGCCAGATAGAAAGACACCAGGACCGCGGCCAGCATACCGCCGGTCAGAATAAGGCCATACCAGTAAATATCCAGGCCAAAAATTGAAAAAGCTACCCTGTTGACTGTAAATTCCAGCCCCAGGCGCGGAAATTGAATATTATTTATCATCCTCATTCTCCAAAGGCATCACGGTAAAGATTGTGCGTCTGTCATCTCTGAACATTTTTTGCAGCTGGCTGTTGACATCATCCAATGTTATTTTGCTTAAAGTTTCCAGCGGCGTATAGATATTTTCTCCTTTAAAATGCGAAACCACGATATTTGTGGCCACTTCCTCTACATTTTCAAAATCCACTATCATGCTGCCGTACATATGATTTTTAGATGTGATAAAATCATCCCGGCTGATTCCTTCTTTTTTCAGCTGGTCGACCGCATTCTGAATTTCTTCTATCAGCTTTTCAGGCTGTGCTGTTTCGCCTGAAATAATTGAGGCGTAGTAGTCATCGCCGGAAAAAATTTCGCCTTCAAAAGTGCCGTTTACAATGTTAAGGTCGTAAAGTTTGTTAAACAGTTTACTGGTGGAGCCGGTGAGTATATCCATTATAATATTTCCGGCAATGGCCTCTTTTGTTGTCACAGGATTTGACATCTTTTCCTTATAACCCACAGCCACAAGAGGAACAGAAACCGGCATCTGTATTGTTTTGCACCGGTAGTTGATTTCATCCGGTTCTTCCTGGCTGATTTTCTTCACCTGCAAGTCACCGGCCTTGAACCCTGCTCTTTCGCAAGCAGCCAGCACTCTGTCCATGGTTATATTGCCGGCCACGGACAAAAGCATCTGTGACGGAGAATAAAACGCCTTGGCACAATCATAAAGCATTTTGTCTGTTATATGAGATATGCTTTCCACTGTTCCGGCTATATCGTCCCTTACCGTATGCTTCTGGTACAGGCCTTCCAGCACGCCGAAAAGCAGGCGCCAGTTGGCGCTGTCATCGTACATTTTTATTTCCTGACCTATTATGCCCTGCTCTTTTTCAACTGTCTGCGGTGTAAAGTACGGCGTGGTAACAAAACTGAGCAGTATATCCAAAGACTCATCCACATTGTCTGTGGCGGTAAATATATAACAGGTTTTGTCAAAGCTGGTAAAAGCGTTGGCGTTAGCGCCGGTTTTGGCATATTTGTCAAAGGCATCCCCATCCTCGTTTTCAAACATTTTATGTTCCAGGAAATGGGCTACACCGGCCGGAATATCATACTTTTTTCCGTTCATCACAAAACTTCTGTCCACTGAGCCGAAGTTGGTGGCAAATACAGCATGAACCGCATTGTATCCGGGCATTGTGTAACAAGCCACCAGAGGACCGTTTTCCGTCTGGACGACCTGATAACTTTCATTTAAAACATTATTTTTTATCTCTGACATAATCAACCTCTATTTTGATATTGTGTAAACTACATTCAGATTTAAAAGTTTAAGCACATTTTTAATATCCCGGGCTGTAACTTTGTCCACCTTTTCCATAACTTCTTCCGGGGTAAAACCTGTCCCCCTTATGGCTTCATTCAGATACCAGGCTTCCAGGCCGTGGAGTCCGTCATAATTGGCTTTCAGGTTGTTTTTTATTATCAGTTTGGTTTCAAGGATTTCTTCCCGGCTGATTTCACCATCTATCATCCGGTCCAGTTCGTCCTGGACTGCCTGAATGGTGCGGTCGGTGTTCTGATGTTCTACCCCTGAATCCACACTGAGGGATGAGGTAAAGGCGTTAAAGCCGGCCGCGCAATAATAGCAAAGGCTCTGCTTTTCCCTTACATTTTTGAAAAGTCTGGAGGAAGCGGTGCCGCCGTACAGCGCACTGGCCACCAGCATATGATACCTTTCATCTTCTGTCAGCTTCCTGCGTGTGGTATACAGCAGGCACACCTTGCCCTGTGTGGTGTTGATACACTCTGTATGGCTGGCAACATCCGTGCATTCTTCAACTGTTATGGGCAGTATGCTAGCGCTGGCGCTTCTTTCAAAAGCAGAAGCCGATACCAGTTTTTCCTTTACAGTCTGCCGGTTATTGGCGGTTATATAAATTTCCACCACAGCTGTATCCAGCAGTTCTTTATAGCAGTCGTACAGTTTCTGAGGTGTTATATCGTCTATTTCTTCTATATATCCCAGCCTTTCCACACCGTTAAGGCTGTCTTTAAAGAATTTCCTGCGGGCGTTTTTAATGCAGTATCCGCGTTTGTCATTTATTTCGCCTTCGATTTCTTCTTTCAGCTTAAATTTTTCCACTTCCAGCCATTCCGGCACAAAAGCGCCGTTTTCCAAGCAGGGACGGAATATTACGCCCAGCAGCACATCACACATTTCTGACAACAGGTCTTCGCCGGCAAGGCAGTATTCATTTTTTATACCCTGTACCGTAAACCTTATGCAGCGGTTGGCACCGATGACCGATGTAGTGGCAGACAACTGCGCCGCGTACATGCGGTTAAGCTTTCTGGACAGTTCCTGCATTGTAGGATAATCCCGGTATGCTCTTTCCAGCATTCCCGGCAAAAGAGCATACATAGTGGCCTTTTCTTTTGCATTGGGCACTATAAGGTTTATGCTCAGTCTGTTGCGTTTGAATTTCTCATTCGGAAGCTGAGTAAGAAACACATTCGGAGCAATTTGTTCTCTTTTCATCATTTCACCTGGTTTATATAAAAAATTTAATTACAATTTACCTAATATATAATAATACCACATATCAGATAAATTAAAAAGGCTCATTTGAGCCTAATCAATGAAAACTTCGTGAATTTTCTGCACCGCCATATCAGACATTTCCTTGTCGATTACAACCGATATTTTTATCTCGCTGGTGTTTATCAGTCGCAGGCTGATATCATTTTCATAAAGTATTTTGAACACAGCCGCAGCCACACCGCGGCTGGACTGTAATGCAGCCCCAACCACAGATATTTTGGCCACATTGTCATTTATCACCAGCTGCGTAAATCCCAGCCGGCTTTGTTTCCGCTTTAAAATTTTTTCGGCTTTCAGCTTGTCCTGTTTGCTTATGGTAAAGCTTATATCCTGCTTTCCACAGGAAGAAGCAGGAAGTGATATTATATCAACCACTATCCCCGCATCGCTGATGGCCTGAAAAATCTGGTAAGATATACCTTTTATATCCGGTATATCAACCAAAGTTATTATACATATATTAGGCTCTTTTATAACTCCTTTTACCAAAGCCGAGCCCATTCCCAGCACTTCTTTTATAACCGTGCCTTTTCCGGATGGCAGAAGGTAAGATTTCAGGTGTATTTCCACACCGTACTTTTTGGCAAGCTCTACCATATCCCGGCTGATGGCATTGTATCCGCAGGAACAGATTTCCAGCACTTCGTCATAATCAATTTTTTCAATTCTTTTTGCAAAAGGATTGAGGGAAGGATCGGCTGTAAACAGTCCGTCGTTTTTTATATATGCATGGCATTCCCGCCCATACAGAGCGTTGGCACATTCCACAGCTTCTTCCCGCCGTCTGCTGTGCGCAACCAGCAACACTATGTTGTCATCACACCGGCTGAAATCGGTATAATTATACAAAATTTTTATTCCCGTACCATAATATTTGGGTGCGTATTCTTTGGCACATACCAAAACAACCCTGTTGTTATTTTCCAGATCCTCGGCACACAGGGCAAAAATATCCGCATTGTTTTCGGCACAGTTATCGATATACTTTACAACAAAAGCCATCTTAAATATCCCGCATTATCCTTTTTGCTGCAACCACAAAAGACTGTCTTCTCATCTCTTCCACAAGAGAGTCCACATCACCGACCATATCCTTCACTTTCAGGGTAAGTGAAACTGCCGCTGTGCCGTCCACCGGGGCCGCCTGTGTTATAGTTACGATGCTTATATTATATTTGGCTATTATTTGCAGCAGATTTTGCAGTGCGCCCAGCTCATCAAGCAAAACCACATGAACGGCAACCACCGTTTTTGTCTCGCTTACGTCAAAAACCTTGTCTTTGTACTTGTACAGGGCACTTCTGGATATGTTCACTTCTTTTGCAGCAGCAGAAAGATTTTTCGCCTGTCCGGCTGCCAGAAGCTCTTTGGCCTTTACAACCTTTAAAAACACATCGGGCAATACATCGCTGTCTACCAACAAAAACTTTTTAGCCATATTTCCACCTCGTTGTCAAATCGTCACAAAGAAAGTTTATACATTATCAATTACTATAATATGACAATTCCTGCATTTTTTCAATATACATTTTACATAATATTCAATACAAATGTTTTACATTGGAAAACACAAAGCGCGGCATAGCCGCGCTTTGTTTACATTTCCCTTCTGCCTTCCAGTGCGCGGTAAAGTGTTACTTCGTCCGCGTATTCCAGCGAGGCTCCCACCGGCAGGCCATAGGCCAGCCTGGTCACCTTAACACCCAGAGGCTTTATAAGTCGGGAGATATACATAGCTGTTGTTTCACCCTCCACTGTGGGGCTAGTGGCCATGATAACCTCCTTCACCTGTCCGTCCGAAAGCCTGGACAGCAACTCTTTTACAGTCAGCTGTTCGGCTGTTATGCCGTCCATGGGAGAAATCAGTCCGTGCAGGACATGATACAGTCCTTTATATTCTCTTGTTTTTTCAAAGGTAGCCACATCTTTTGGGCTTTCCACAATACATATCATACTTTTGTCCCTTTTGTCAGAAGAACATATCGGACATATTTCCCTGTCGGTAAAATTCTGACACACAGGGCACCTTTTTATTTTTGTGTGAACATCAAGTATCGCCCGGGCAAACTCTTTTGCGCTTTCCTCGTCCATGGACAGCACCTGATAAGCCATCCTTGTGGCGCCCTTGCGTCCCACGCCGTTCAGCCTGGAAAAATTAGATATCAGTCTTTCCAGAGGCTCTGCATTGTATCCGGCCATATCAGAACATACCGGGCACATTCATGCCGCCTGTGATTTTTGCCATCTCGGCTTCGCCTTCTGCCTTTGCTTTTGACACTGCATCATTTACTGCGGCCGCAATAAGGTCTTCCAGCATTTCTATATCGTCCGGATCAATGGCATTGGGGTCAATTTTTACACTGACAACATCATGTTTGCCGTTTACCACAGCCTTTACCAAACCGGAACCGCTTTCGCCTGTATACTCGGTCATATCCAGCCTGTCCTGCAAGGCTTTCATATCGTCCTGCATTTTCTGTGCCTGTTTGATTATCCGGTTCATATTCTGCGGGCCGCCGCCCATTCCCTGGGGTAGTCTTGCTTTCATTATATTTCTCCTTAAAATCAATTTTAATCTTTTATATCCACCTGTACTCCGCGCTCGCGCAAAGCCAGAATGTCATCTAAACTGCTGTGCTGTTCCTGCCGGAACATATGGGCAATGTTTTTAAATCCGCCTATATTATACACCCTGCCGCAAACCTTTGCGATTGCCTTTTTTATAATGGCGTTTACATCTTTATTTTCGCGGATGTATTTGTTCAGACTTTCATTTCCTTTTATATATACAACTCCGCCGTACAGCCATGCCCGGCTGTTCTTTATGAAAGAGTGTAAAGGAATATCAACATCGGCTATTTCATCTATAACCTGCTGCCATTGCTCAAATTCCACAGGCGTATCCGAAACCGAGGTCCGTATCGGCCGGGCCGGCTGCGAAATATTCTGCTCAGGCTGCTGACTTACCGGCTTTTCCTTTTGCTCCGGTGTCCGCTGTGCTCTGGGCCGCGGTCTGGGTGAAACCGAAGGTGCAGGTCTTGCCTGTCTTGGCTGCAATGTGACCTGTGTCATGCCGCAGCAAAGGTTATAAACGGCTATATCCATAGCCACCTTTGGATTTTGTCCTTTGGAAATATTTTCCAGTGCGAAGGAAAACCGTGAAATGGCTGATGATATAAAATCCGCCGACAGGCTTTTAGCCTGTGTGCTCAACCTGTCAAATTTTTCCTGGGACACATTCAGCAGCTGTGCTGTACTTCCGTTCAAGGATGCCACCAAAAGTCCGGTAAAATGACTTATCAGTTCTTCGCACAGCCTTTTCAAATCCACGCTGGCTGCCGTCAGCTCCATCAGCTTTTGCAGGGACAGGGCCGCGTCCATATCTGACAGCCGCCGGACAAAATCAAATATATCATCTTCCCTGGATACACCGGTTATGTTTGCCACCAGGTCTTCATCTATCCTGCGGCCGCCGGCAATGCAGGTTTCCAGTATGGAGTTGGCATCGCGCATCGCCCCATCAGAGAGGGAAGCTATCAGCTTTGCAGCCGGTTCAGTAAGGTCTATCCCCTCTTTGCCGGCAATATCCAGCAATGCGCCGGCAATTTCGTCTATTGTCAGCTTGGTAAAGTCATACCTCTGACAGCGGGAAAGAATTGTGGCCGGCACTTTGTGTATTTCGGTTGTGGCAAGTATGAATATAACATGAGCCGGTGGCTCTTCCAATGTTTTCAGCAAAGCATTGAAAGCCGGCGTGGACAGCATGTGGACTTCGTCGATAATATAAACGCGGTATTTGGCCATTACAGGCAGATAGTTTACCTCGTTCAGCACATCTCGGATATCTTCGACAGAGTTGTTGGATGCCGCGTCCATTTCTGTGACATCAAATATCGATTCGTTCTCTATGCCTTTGCACACTTCACATTCAAGGCAGGGTTCGCCGTTTACCGGGTGCAGGCAGTTTACCGCCTTGGCAAATATTTTGGCGCAGCTGGTTTTGCCTGTTCCCCTGGTACCCGTAAAAATAAAGGCATGACCTATCTTGCCTTCCGCCACCTGGTTTTTCAGCGCCCGGACAACATATTTCTGGCCTATAACTTCGCTGAAAGTCTTTGGTCTGTATTTTCTGTACAAAGCTATATGCATATGTTCTCCTCCTTATTTTAAAACAGGACAGGCTATATACGCTTTAAAGCGCAGGAATTATCACATATGCAGAGAAAACTTTTGGCATCGCAGGGAGAATCTGCTTAATGCTGCTTGGTTCCCCACCTGACATGGTTCACAGCCTGCCCTCGTGCCGGCTTTCTCTGCATATCTGACAACACCGTAAAATAGCACTGTCCATACAACTATTATAATATACCACATCAGAAAAAATAATTCAATATGTTTTACAAATAAAAAAGGCGCCCGCAGGCGCCCTTTTGTGTTCTGAATATTATTTTACGATTTCGCCGCTGTTTGCACCGCCGCAGGCGTTGGATTCGTCTGTGTCAATGTGCATTGCTGTTGCATAAGAAGCGCTTACTCTTACAACAACATCATCAAAGATCAGGCTTCTGCCGTCAGAATCGATTTTAACTTTTACGATTTCTTTGTCAGCAACGCCAAAGCTCTGAGCATCTTCGGGAGTGATGTGTATATGTCTTTTTGCGGCGATAACACCCTCTGTCAGTTCTACTTCACCGGCAGGTCCTACCAGTTTGCAGGGAGCTGAACCGGCGATGTCACCGGACTCTCTTACAGGGGCTGTAATACCGATGGAACGGGCATCTGTCAGGGACAGCTCTACCTGAGAAGCTTTTCTGACAGGGCCAAGAATAGAAACATTTGCCAGCTCTCTCTTGGGGCCTACAACTGTAACTCTTTCCTCGCAGGCGAACTGACCGGGCTGAGAAAGGTCTTTTTTCTTTGTAAGCTGGTGGCCGGCACCGAAAAGTATATCAACATGCTCTTGTGTAAGATGAATATGTCTTGCTGATGTTTCAACCAAAATTTTTGCCATAATTAAAAATCCTCCAGAAAATTTAATTTCTATATTTCTAATAATAAACCAAAACCACTATTTTTACAAGCATAAAATAATTTAAAAAGTTTTTTCAAACAATTGCACAAATTTTTATAAAAATACTATTTCCCATTGTAAATTTTCACAACAAAACTGACAATCCGGCCCCTTGCTTAATATAATAAACTGAGGTGATATTAGTGAGAGAGACGCAGAAAAAAATATACATGGCCAGGAAAGCATATGCCGAAGCCGCAGCAATACTGCTGAAAAAAAACCTGTACGACATGGCCGGATGTCTGGACACAGACAGGACAAAAGCAGTGGCAGAAAAGCTGCGCGCCTGCCACAATATGGATATATACCTGAAAGATTCCAGCCGTGCGCGGGCAGCAGACGTGATCAGCCGTGTGCAGGAAGAAAAAAGCGAAGATGTTTTTGTATTTTATGATTTCTGGTACGAAAACCGGGCCCCTTTTGCCCTGTTTGTGCCGGATGATAACCTGTATATATGCTGTACTGAAAGCATAAAAAAGGGCCGTTTTACCTTGAATATGAATGGGCTGTACAACAGCAAAAAGCGCCGCAGCGGCCAGCAAAAGCCGAAATTCTGGCTTTCAAAGGCAAAGCTTTTCAAAGACAAATACCTTTCTGAAAAAGTTTAAAAGCGGAATTGCAGACACTCTTTTTTATAATAATTTTGCAGAAAAACCTTAAAAACATGATGTAATAATTGACATTACAACAGCCTGTTGGTATAATGTTAGACAAGGTAAAACGCACCTGTAAATTTATTCTAAAAGGAGATTTTGTTATGGAAATCAAAAAAGTCAGCCTGGTTTATTTCAGCGCCACAAATGTCAGCAAAAAATATGCTGTGGCAATGGGCAAAGCCCTGGACAAAGAGATGGTTGAATACGATTTCACACTGCCTGCCGACAGAGACCCGGCAAAAGCACCGTCATTTGGTCCAGATGATTTTGTGATCCTTTCTTTGCCGATATATGGCGGCAGAGTGCCCACCATCTGTCTGGAATACCTGAATGCGCTCAAAGGTGAAGGCACTCCCTGCGTTGTTGTAGGTACATACGGAAACAGGGATTTTGACGACGCTGTTGTTGAAATGGAAGACATCATGACAGAAAAGGGCTTTGTTGTTGTGGGCGGAGCTGCTGTTGTGGGCAGACATTCCTTCTCTGACGAGATTGCCGGAACACGCCCGAATGAAGAAGACCTGGCCGGCGCAGCTGAATTTATCAAACTGGTTGCCGCCAAAGACGGAAAAGCCCTGCCGAAAGGCACAATCCCCGGCAACAGACCTTACAAAGAAAAAGGCGGCTCAATGCCTCTGGGTCCCAGCACAACAGATGACTGCATAAACTGCAAGCTGTGTGCCAAGAAATGTCCCAACGGCGTTATCAGCCTGGAAAACCCCAAAGAGCTGGCAAAGGATCCCACAGAATGTCTGCGCTGCCATCGCTGTGTGACAATCTGTCCCAAACACGCCAAATACTTTGCAGGTGAAGGATACAAAGCTATGGTTGACAGATGTATCGCCGGCTTTGCCAAACCCGACAAAGAAAACAAATACTTTATGTAATTTATCCTGTATTCCTGAAATAATGCTTCGGCAGCCGCCGGAGCATTATTTTTTTTGCCGGTGAATAAAATTTAATATAACCTTTTCCCCGGAGGAATAAAATATGGAAAAAAAATTATCTTTGTCACAGCTGGTATGGATAGGCACCGGCCATGTGATAGGCGCAGGGGTTGTCAGCATCGTGGGCAGTGCGCTAGCAGTTACCGGTTTTTCGGTGTGGCTGGCTTTTGCATTTACCTGCGTACTTTCCTTTATACGCGTACTTCCCTTTGTCTTTTTCACATCTGCCATACAGGCAGAAGGCGGAAAATACGCTATAATAACCGGATGCACCGGAGAAAAATACGGCGGACTGATAACCATATCTTCCCTGTTGAACTGGGCAGCCAGGGGGACTGCCGTTCTGGCACTGGCCGGGTACATATCTGACTTTGCTCCCGGCGCACCAGGAAAACTGATTGCCACAGTAGTGTGGGCACTGTTCTGTTTTGCCAACCTGTTCGGAGTAAACGCTATGAGTCGGATACAAAGCTTTGCAACCCCATTACTG
This sequence comes from uncultured Oscillospiraceae bacterium, assembly GCA_949297385.1. Classification (GTDB taxonomy): domain Bacteria; phylum Bacillota; class Clostridia; order Oscillospirales; family Ruminococcaceae; genus RGIG3102. Next base: position 1,006 of record CASFSP010000099.1, on the reverse strand, counting down.
CTGGCGGCGCTGGCATTTTTTTCAGTTGTATGTACACTTAACATGCAGCCTGGATACCTGGATTTCTCTTCGCCGTATATGTTTTTAAACGGAAAAGACGGATTTCTGACAGCTGTTGTGCTGCTGAGCTATTCCTGTGACGGTGTGGCCAGCCTGGCAAACTATATGCCTTATGCCCAAAACCCCAAAAGCAATATACCAAAAGCAATAATTGCCGTAAGCGCAGTAATAAGTGTAATATATATAGCAGTGGGTTTTGCCAGCGGTGCAGTCCTGCCGTTGTCTGAAAGCGCCGGCAAAACTTTGGCAGTAACCGCAAAGGCCGTTTTCTCTCCCGCATTGTATAGCCTGTTTATACTTTTTGGGCCGGTGTTCGCCCTGCTGACCACAATGAACGCAGGCATTGTGGACTCGGCTGCTCCGGTGATGGCCGGGGTAAAAGACGGTTGGCTCCCGGCTTTTCTGGCCAGGCAAAACAAATACGGGGCTTATTATGTTGCAGTGGCAATAATATTTGTCATCGGCTGCATACCCACTGTTTTCGGTTTTTCCATATCACAGATAGCCGGCATCACAATGGTCCTGAACAGCCTGGCGGCAGTGTTGCTGATAATATCCTGTGTGAACTTTCCGTTTGTATATAAAAAAGAATGGGAAGAGTCTGAAATGTATATACCTCCCATAATATATTTCCCGCTGATTTTTGCGTGCGCCGTAATGGAGCTGTTTGTGGTTATTCTGGCTTTGAAAGAACTGACAGTTACCATGGCCGCAGCCAATGTTCTGTTGCTGGCAATGCGGTTTGCCTACGGAACTGCAAGGAACAAAAGCAGAAACAAACATAAAAGACAAAACAAAAAAGCCGTATAAAATACGGCTTTTTTAAATGTCAGTCTTTTGCTTTTCTTCTGATGATGGACATTGGCGGTACCTGCCGCGGGCAGTCCATGGTAAATTCCATTTTGGAATGAGGAGTTGAGGTTATTTCATCGCCCTCGCTGTTTTT
>CASFSP010000098.1 GCA_949297385.1 uncultured Oscillospiraceae bacterium | reverse complement strand
GGCACCTCCGGTGGAAAATGCGGTGCTGGTTTTTATTAAGTCGGCGCCGGCATCTGTCACGCTTTTGCACACCGCCTTTTTTTCATCTTCATCCAGCAGGCAGGCTTCCACGATAACCTTCAATACTTTGTCACCAACCGCTGCCTTTACCCGCCTTATTTCGTCTGTTATATAATCAAAATTTTTGTCTTTTGCCCGGCCTATGTTTATCACCATATCAATTTCCCGTGCGCCTTTTTCCACCGCATCTTTGGCTTCAAAAACTTTGGCCCGTACGGTCATGGCTCCCAAAGGGAAGCCGATAACGGTGCACACAGGGATACGCCCTTGCAAAATCTTTACAGCGCGGCTGATGTGGCAAGGATTGATACATACCGAAGCAGTGGAGTACTCCAATGCCTGCCGGCAAAGCTGCTCTATCTGCCGGGAAGTGGCATCGGCTTTCAGCAAAGTGTGATCCACCCTGGACAGAATTTCCTGATTTGTCATAACAATCTCCTTTCGGTTTTTTTATTATTGTAGCACACAAACATTTGTATGTCATCAAAAAAACAGGCGGACAAGCCGCCTGTAAAATCAAAGATTAAAGCATTTCTGTATATTTGAGGTTGTTCCAAGAACCAGCATTGTGGCATCTTTGTCCAGAATAAACTTGCTGTCAGTTGCCAGTATCATCTTGTTGTCTTTTTTGATAGCCAGTATGTTTATATTATACAACCGTCTGGCATTTATCTCAAAAATACTCTTATCCGCCCAGCTGTCCGGCACTGCCACTTCAAAAATTGAATAGTCCTTGCCCAGGTCGATATAGTCAAATATTCTGTCAGAACTGTATCTTATGGCTGTCCATTTACCCAGCTGTTTTTCAGGGTAAACAACCTTGTCGGCACCGTTGCGCAGCAAAAACTTCTCATGCACATCCCTTGTGGCTCTGGCAACAACCAGTTTTGCGCCCATTTCTTTCAACAGAGATGTTGTTTCCAGAGAGCTTTGGAAATTGTCGCCTATGGCCACTATACACACATCATAGTTTGTCACGCCCAAAGAGCGCATAAAGTCTTCGTTGGTGCTGTCACCTATCTGCGCGTTGGTGACATACGGCATTATGCTGTTTATCCTTTCCTCACTCTGGTCCACAGCCATTATCTCATGTCCCAGCTCGTTGAGCTTAACTGCTATATGACGGCCAAATCTTCCAAGACCTATCAACAAAAAAGATTTCATTTTTTCTCCCTTTCCCATTAACCCACGGTAATTTTTTCCAGTGGCAGTTTTGATTGAATTTTCGGTGCGTCTTTAACCGTAGCAAATATTATTGTCAGTCCGCCGACCCTGCCCCGGAACATCAAAGCAATAAGGACAACTTCCGACAGGCTGGACAGATTTGTTGTTATGCCCAAAGTAAGACCCACGGTGCCGATAGCCGATGCTGTTTCAAACATGCATGACAACAGCGGCAAGCCTTCTTTAAGGCTGATTATCAACGCTCCTATTATAAACAGCGACACATACATCATAAATATAGTTGCCGCGTTTTTTATAACATCATCGCCTATTCTTCTGGCGTACAGGCTGGGGTTGTCTTTTTTGTGAAACACAGAAAAAGCCGTTGCCAGCAATACTGCCAAAGTGGTGGTTTTCATACCGCCGGCCGTAGAGCCCGGACAGCCGCCGATAAGCATAAGTATTATTGTGATCATCTGACCGGCATCGCTGAGAAGCGTCAGGTCAGTGGTGTTGAACCCGGCAGTTCTGGGAGTTACCGCCCGGAAAAACGAGCTCCAAATTCTCTCTGCAAGAGGCATATCGCCCCAAACCGGAGAAGAAAATTCAAACACAAAAAAGTACAGTGCAGACAGGCCTATCAGCAAAGCTGTGGTCGTCAGGATAACCTTTGACTGCATGCGATATCGTTTGAAGTTTATGCCGTGTTCGTTAAAATCGGCCCAGGTTGAAAAACCTATACCGCCTATTACAATAAGGCTCATGACCGTCATGTTTACAATGCCGTTGGCAGAATAATCCATCAGCGAGGAAAAAGGTGCCTTGACACCCATAAGATCAAATCCTGCATTGCAGAACGCCGATACCGAGTGAAACAACGAGTACCACAGCCCTTTGAAAAAGCCAAATTCCGGCACGAAAACAAACGAGAAGCTGAACATTCCGCAAAGTTCTATTAAAGCGCTGGTTTTCAGTATAAAACCGGTCATCCTTACAATGCCGCCCACATGCTGTGCCGATATGGCTTCCTGCATGGTACTTCTTTGAAAAAGACCGATTTTTTTACCGGATATAACCGTTATGGCAACTGCCACAGTAACAACGCCCATTCCCCCTATCTGTATGAGCATCATTATAACAAACTGCCCGAACATTGACCAGTATGTAGCAGTATCCTGCACCACCAGCCCGGTAACACAGGAAGCGCTGGTGGCAGTAAACAGCGCATCCAAAAAGCTGGCACCGCCCCACTGCTGTGTGGAAAACGGAAGCATCAGCAGAAAGGTTCCGCTTAAAATCAGGCCGACGAACCCATAAATGATAATTTGAGAAGACGAAAAGTGTTTTCTCTTTTTTACCTCAGTCATAAAATCTCCCAAAAAACAAATATCTGCCAAAAGGCATTAAATTTGATTAGATATTAACATATAATTGTGAAATGTCATAACAAAACTCAATTATTTTACACAGATTTTACAATCCGTCCGTAAATCTGCATTTTCCCTGTCTTTTTTGCCCTTGATTGCAAATATCAGATTGAGCATTATTATACAGCCGGCCATCAGCAAAGCCAGCCGGTTCCAGGCCAGCTTGTAGCTTCCCATAGCGTCATAAACACCCGCAATGACCGGGCTGCCCAGTGCACTGCCCACAGAAGCAAACACTGTTATGCTGCCGTATATTCCGGCATAATCCTTTTTACCGAAAAGGTCCTGTGTTACAACAGAGTACGCCACCGTAGAAAAGGAAAGGCCAAAGCCTATTATCCCGGTTGCTATGTAAAGAAACAGCACACTGTCAGCAAAGCCATACAGTACAAAAGCTGTAAAAAACATGGACAGGGATATTGTGCCTGCCAGGCGGCTGCCGACCACATCAAAAATCTGGCCCATGACAATTTTGCCTATTGCCAGGCTGGCTGTTATAACTGAAGCCATTCCGGCGGCAAAAGTGTACTCATATCCCAGGTCAGTGATGTATGACACGCTGTGCTGCATTACACATGTGCAGCTGGCACTGACCACCACACATATAGAACACCACATCCAGAACATCGGTGTTTTTCTGGCCTGCCGTGCAGTCATTCCGGTCAGTGCGCTGTTTACGGCACCTGCCTTGGCTATACCTCCGTAAGGTCCAAGACCTTTGTCAGCCGGAGTGTCTTTTACCAGGAAAAATGTACATGGTATTACGGTTACTGCCATTATGACCGCCAAAATGAAATATGTCTGTCGCCAGCCCACGCTGATGATAAGCCAGCCTATGAACGGATTCATAAATATTCCGCCCACACCCGAGCCGGTGGAAGCCAGCGCTATGGCAAGTCCCCTTTTCTCGTTGAACCAGTTGGCCATCAGGGTGGATATGGCTATCATGGTAAGGCTGCATCCCCGCAGACCTGTTATAAACGATATAACATAAAAAACATAGATATTAGGGGCTATGCTGTAACACGCATAGGCTGCCGTCAGCACAACACTGCTGAACATCATAACTTTTTTGATGGTAAATCGGCGATAGATTTTGCCGATAAATGCCGACAGCAATATACCTGCTCCGGCATAAAAAGTGGTTGTCAGGCTGAATTGCTGTCTGCTTATGCCCATGCTCTCACTTACAGGTGTTACAAACATTCCTACACAGTTGGATACTATGCACACCACAAAGCACATTATCACAAAGCCTACAAAAACAATTACCCAGCCGTAGTGCGGCTTGCTGCTGCTATTTGTTTTCATAATCAAACTGCTCTCATTTCTATTTTAAGTTTTAAACAATAGTGGACATTCCGGCTTATAATTATATTACATCTGCCATGCAATATCAATACAAACCTTCTTTTTTGACAGGCTTAATATCTTTTTTTGTAAAAAACAGGAGTATATCAGGACTTTAAACGCTCAAAAATTTTATAATATTCATTATTTTCAAAAAATTTCTGCACGGCACACTATTTTATATCGGTTATATGTTTTTATACATGGGGACGGCGTAAAAGACAGGCAGAAGCCGCAAAATCCTCTGCCTGTTTTTATCATTTGTATATAAACTGTTTTTTGCCGTCCTCTCCGGTACATTCCAGCCTTTCCATGCCGAAATGGGAAAGGGGGAATTTTTTCTTGCAAAACCGCCGGGGAGTACCGAAAAACACCGCTCGGCCGCCTTCCATCAGCAAAATTTTGTCCGCGATTTCCAGCGCCTGATTTATATCGTGCAAAACAGCTATCACACCGTCCCCCGCCGTTTTTCTCTGCGCCAGCATTTCCAGTATGCTTTTGGCATGAATTACATCCAGGTTGGCGGTCGGCTCATCGGCCAGGATATACGGTGCCTGCTGGCACAGCATCATGGCAAAAAAGGCCTTTCTCTGTTCACCGCCGGAAATTCTGTCCACTCTTTTTCCTGCTATGTGTTCCAGACCCGTCCGGTGCAGTACCTGACTTATTATCCGCTTGTCGCCCGGGGAAAGTATGCCACTAATTCCTGTATAAGGCTGTCTGCCGAAGGATATCAGCTTCTCTACACTCACTGGCGGTGAAGGAAGATTTTGAGCCATAAAAGCTATCATGGCTGCCCTTTCACGCCGACTTAGTCCGGACAGGTCTTTCCCGTCGGCCAAAATATGTCCGGTATAAGGCGCATTGGCGCTGAGTGCTTTCAGCAAAGTGGTTTTCCCACTGCCGTTTTGTCCCAGTATTACGCATATTTCACCCTTATCCACACTAAACGACACATCTTTTACCACATCATACCTGCCCAGCCTGACACTGACATTACTGAATTGTATCATAACTGCGCCTCCTTTTTATGAGAAGATACAGAAAAAAAGGCGAGCCCAGCACAGCCATTATAATGCCTGCCGGCAATTCCGCCGGGGCAAACAGCACCCTGGCCACAAGGTCAGATAGCACCGTGATAAAAGCGCCGCACACCGCACACAGTCCGATGTCAAAGCGCATGTCAACACCCGCCAGCCGCCTTACGGCATTGGGAACAATAAGACCGACAAAACCCAGCAGTCCGGCAAAGGATACCGCTGCGGCACATAAAGCAGAACACACTATCAGGCTGACAAGCCTGATAAATTTTACGTTAACACCCAATGACACGGCAATTTCATCTCCCAGACACAGCATATTCAGCCCCGGTGACAAAAGCTGCAAAATGCAAAAACATATTGCCACCACAAACGCCGGTATAATCAGCTGAGACATGCGTACCCCTGAAAAACCGCCCACGCTGAACGCGGTGTAGCTGGAAAGCACATCGGGATAGCGCAGTGACAAAAAGGAAATTCCGGCGTTCAATATGGCCGAAACAGCAACGCCTGACAGCACTATTGAAGTACCGTGGGTATTACCCCCGCCCCGGAAGGATATGCCCATTACAATTGCAGTGGCGCACAGTGCGCCGGCAAAAGCGGCCAGCGGCAACGCCATCCAGGCGCTCGGGGCCAGGCATAAAATCAGCATGACAAACAGCCCGGCGCCGGAATTGACACCTATTATATTGGGTGCGCACAGACTGTTGTCTGTCACACATTGCAATACTGAACCGGCCATGGCCAGCGCTGCCCCGGCAAGGGCCGCACCGGCCGTCCTGGGCAGGCGCAGGTCCATAACAATTATTTTATAAACACTGTCTGCACCGCCCAAGGCCGCTATCAAATCTTTCCAGCTGATTGAAACCGAGCCAAAAGCCAGACTGCAAGCCGCAGCCACAGCCAGCAGAGCGGCAGATACGGCAAACATCAGCAGCGGCTTTTTTTCAAAATTCATCACCGGTTTTCTCCGTAAAGAAGCTCCGCCAGCATTCCGTAAGCTTTATCCCAGCTGGCGTTGGGTTTGTAGTGGAACAAATCTTTGGGCAGGAAAGCATAGTTGCCATTTTTAACGGCGTCCAGCCGTCTCCAGCCTTCACTTTCAAACAGCGACATTATATAATCCTTTGCCGCCTGTTCGTCACCCATTGTGGTTATAAAAATATAATCGGGCTGTGAAACCAGAATTTCTTCCAGGCTGAGACCATCCAGCAAAGCCGGGGCCTGTTCGGCTATATTTTCCGTTCCCAGCTCTTTCAGCATTGCGCAGGCAAAGTTTTCCTTATAGGTCTTTGCCTTGGCACTGCTGGCACCGGAGCCGGAGCGTATGAACAATATCTTTTTCGCCTGCCGGTCCCGGGGCAGGTTTTGGAAAATTTCATCTATACTTTCCCGCACCTGTGTGCCGTACTGCTGGTATGCGTCTTCATTCTGATTTATATCGCAGAATATGCGAAGAACAGACAGGTAGTCCTCAAAGATTTCCACCTTGAAGCTGGCCGCAGGTATTCCCTGCTGACGGCAGAAATCAACTGCTTCCACCTGGCTTTCATAATCTGCCGTACCTATTACCAGATCCGGCTGCCGTGCAACCAGGCTTTCCAGATCGATGGAACTGTGACCAGAACCGCTGTCCACCAGTAAGCACTCATCAGAGGCAAAACCGCGCTCTACGCTTTCGCCCACGGTTATGTCCACGCTTCCGCCGGACAAATTCCATATATCCGCATAGGAAGAAAACAGCACAGCCACTTTTTTGGGCTTTTCTGACAGGCTTACCCGGTTGCCCAGGCTGTCCTGAAAAGTATAGTAACTTCCGGGATTGTCCCGGGCTGGTTTTTCGCCGCAGGCTGTCATGGCCAAAGCCAGGACAGCCGACAGCATAAAAGCAATTATCTTTTTCACTTTAACAGGTTGCGCCTCCTACTACTTCTTTTTCCATTATCTTTGATTTATCCAGCTGTGAATTAAGCAGTTTGTCCTGAACATAATCAAAGCCCAGGCGGTTGATTGTATCAGAAAATCTTTCTCCGCTTATGCCCTCGTCCCTGAAAAAGAGTATGGCTTTTTCCACCAGGTCAATAACTTCCTGTTCGGATGTGAATATTTTATCCAGCATCTGTCCGCTGGCAACTTTTTTGCCCCATCTGCCGCCGATATATACTTTGTAGCCGTTCATCATCTCTTCCATTGCGCCGAAAGGACATTTGTTCAGACAGCGTCCACAGTTGTTGCACTGCCGACGGTCTATATCAATTACTCCGTCCTTTACCTTTGCCACATGTATGGGACAGGCATTTTCCACCTGGCATACTTTACAGTTGCGGCATTTGTCAGCGATTATGGCAGGCACTCTCCGTCCCACTATACCCAGGTCGTTAAGATCGGGTTTTACGCAGTTGTTGGGACAGCCGCCCACGGCAATTTTGAATTTATGCGGCAGGGCCACTTCATGATAACCTTTGTAGAACAGGTTGTGCAGTTTTTCTGACAGGTCAAAGGTGTCTATCAGACCGTACTGGCAGGTTGTACCTTTGCAGGATACCACCGGACGGACTTTGGAACCTGTGCCGCCTGTTTCCAGGCCGGACTGTTCCAGGAACCGGAAAAGTTCTTCCAGTCTGTCATACTGTACACCCTGAATTTCCAGTGTAAGCCTTGTGGTCATGGTCACTTCGCCGGAGCCGAATTTTTCTGCGGCTTCTGCTACGGCCTGCTGTTCTGCACTGGTCAGTTTACCGTTTCGGGTTATAACCCTTACATTGAATACATCATCATATCTTTTGTCCTGCAGACAGCCCAGGCCTTTCACGCGCTTTATCTCTTCAGCGGGAAGTTTTGTGCCTGTTCTCTGCACTTTTACGGTGTTGAATGTCACGCCGCCCTCCAAAACTTTTGTATTTGTATATCCCAAAGCTTTCAGCTTTTTCTGCATCATATAGGCTCTTTTACCTCTGGTACATACCAGCAGTATCTTTTCATCTTTGGCAAATTTGTTTTCCATTGTCTGCGGCCTGTCCAGATCTGCCCATGAAGCGCCGGGTATAGTAGCCGCGGCCTGTACATCGACCACTTTATAATCCTTTGCGCCTGTGGCTGCATATTCCTCGGGAGAAATTGTTTCAAATTCGCCGCTCATTTTGTTTCCCAACACATAGCACGCTGTGACAAACGGGTGTATGGCAGTGGAAAAAGGCGGAGCGTAGGCGAAATCCAAAGTATCAAAGTCGCTTACCTTCATTCCCTGGGATATGCCTACAACAGCTATATCAACCATCTTGTCAACAGCGCCGGCACCTATAACCTGTATGCCCAGCAGCTTGCCGCTGTCAGCATCGGCTGTCAGTTTGGTGACAAAGGAAGCCGCACCGGTGTAATAATGTGCTTTGTCATCTGTGACGCACACAACAGATACCGCATTGTAACCGGCTTTCAAAGCCTGTTCATGGGTGAGACCTGTTCTGCCGCAGTTCAGATTTGACAGCAGTTTTGCCACACCTGTACCCAGACAGCCGCCATATCTCACATCGCCGCCGCACAGGTTCTGTGCCAGTACCCTGGCTGTTATGTTGGCGGTGGAGCCCATAGCGGACCACTGTTCAGCCTTTGTCAGGGAATTGTAAACCAGTGCGCAGTCGCCGGCGGCGTAAACATCAGCCACATTGGTGCGCATGTTTTCATCAACTTTTATCGCGCCTTTTACCATTTCAATTCCGCTGCCGGCCAAAAAACCGGTGGACGGGCGTATACCCAGCGCCATAACAGCTATATCAGCGCTCAGTCTGCCTGCGCCTGTAACTACGGCGCTGACCTTTTCTGTGCCGTCAACAGCCTGCAAGGCGGTCTGTGTCAGCACCTTTATTCCGCTGTCCTTTAACTTTTTCTTTATATATCCGGCCATATCGCTGTCAAACAGACCTGGCATAACCTGCCGTGCCATGTCCACAACCGTGACATCCAGACCCAGTGCATGGAGGTTTTCTGCCATTTCCAGACCGATAAAACCACCGCCGCAGACAACAGCTCTCTTGCAGTTTTCCCGCTGTATGTACCGGCGCATATTCACAACATCTTCCGGCTGTCTTACAGTGAACACGCCTTTCAGGTTTTTGCCCGGCACATCAGGCACAAAAGGCTCGGCACCGCTGGCGATAACCAGCTTGTCATAGTTTTCTGTATACTGTCTGCCGTCCAGAGTCCTGACAGATACAATTTTTTTGTCTGTATCCACCGCAGTGACTTCACAGCCGGTGTCAACGCTTACGCCTGTCAGGCCGGAATATTTTTGGGGAGTGTTTACAATCAGTTCTTCCTTTGAAGAAATAACGCCACTTACATAGTATGGCAGTCCGCAGCCGGCATAGGATATATCTTCGGATTTGGTGATAATCTTTACCTGTGCCTGTGCGTCACATCTTTTTATCTTTGCAGCGGCTTTTGTTCCAGCGGCCACCGCGCCGATTACAACAACCTTCATATTTTTTACCTCTATGGTTTTCAACTTAATTAATACTTACCATTTGATTATAAGATTTATATGTGATAAAATCTAATTATGAATTATTATATTTTAATAAAATAAATTTATCGGTGATAGCAATGATAGACAAGAAAATAGACTCTTTTCTGACACTGTACGAAACCATGAGCTACCGACAAAGCGCGGACAGGCTGTTTCTGACGCAGCCGGCCATAACTCAGCACATACAGGCGTTGGAACGCGAATACGGCTGCAAGCTGTTCAACTACGACAGAAAAAAGCTGACCGCCACACCGGAAGCGGCCACTCTGGCCGAATATTTCAGGCATGTGGTATACAACGAAAACCGCATAAAACAGGAGCTTTCCCAGAAAACCCACTCCCCGCTGAAAATCGGGGCCACCAAAACCATAGGCGAGTATGTAATAGAAGACCGGGTGGCCGATTACCTGTCCGCCGGCCGGAGGACACTGCACATTTCCGTTGACAACACGGAAAATCTCCTGAAAAAGATAGATTCCCAGCAGCTGGATTTTGCAATAGTGGAAGGTATTTTTGACAGGACAAGATATGACTATCAGCTGTACGGCAAAGAAAAGTATACCGGCCTGTGCGCCAAAAGTCATCCTTTCGCCGGCAAGGAAGTGGAAATAGCGGATATTTTCCGCTGCAATGCAATACTGCGTGAAGAGGGCTCCGGCACCAGGGCCATAATAGAAAGAATTTTCAATGAGTATGGCTGTGGTATCAACATGTTTTCCAAAGTTGTGGAGATAAACAACTTCCCCCTTATATGTCACCTGGTAGCCAGAAATATGGGCATCAGTTTCGGCTACCGGTGCCTTGCAGAAAAAAGGGACGACCTTTCTGTATTCTACATAAAGGGTCACCCAATATCCTACGAATTCAACTATGTTTACCTCAAAAACTCCCAGGCGTACAAAGCTGTGGACGAATTCAATCTCAAATGAAAAAAGCCATGCATGCAGCATGGCTTTTTCAGTATCGTATTATTTGTTTTCCAGTGCTTTTTCAACTGCTACGGCACAGGCGACGGTGGCGCCCACCATCGGGTTGTTGCCCATACCGATAAAGCCCATCATGTCCACATGGGCAGGAACAGAGGACGAGCCGGCAAACTGCGCGTCACTGTGCATTCTTCCCATTGTGTCGGTCATACCGTAGGAAGCCGGGCCTGCGGCCACATTGTCCGGGTGCAGTGTTCTGCCGGTGCCGCCACCGGAGGCAACGGAGAAGTATTTCACGCCGTTTTCATAGGACCATTTTTTGTATGTGCCGGCAACAGGATGCTGAAAACGGGTGGGGTTGGTGGAGTTGCCTGTGATGGAAACATCCACATGTTCCAGTTTCATAATGCCCACACCTTCCAGTACATCATTGGCTCCGTAACATTTTACAGCAGATCTTTCACCTTTGGAAAATGCCTTTTCGCCAATTACCTTTACCTGGTTTGTTTTGAAATCGTATTCTGTCTGTACATAGGTAAAGCCGTTTATTCTGGAAATTATATAGGCTGCGTCTTTGCCCAGGCCGTTGAGTATAACCCTGAGGGGTTCTTTTCTGGCCTTGTTGGCATTTCTTGCAATGCCTATTGCGCCCTCTGCCGCGGCAAAGGATTCGTGACCGGCCAAAAAGCAGAAACATTTTGTTTCTTCTCTCAGCAGCATTGCGCCCAGGTTTCCGTGGCCCAGACCCACATGTCTTTCATCTGCAACAGAGCCGGGAACACAGAAACTTTCCAAGCCTTCGCCTATCACAGCGGCTGCGTCTGCGGCTGCCTTGACGCCTCTTTTCAGTGCCAGCGCCACGCCGTAGGTGTATGCCCACACAGCGTTTTCAAAGGCAATGGGCTGAACACCCTTGACTATTTTTTCCACATCTATGCCGTTGTCCAGGCACAGCTGTTTTGCCCGGTCAAGGCTTTCAAAGCCGTTTTCGGCCAAAGAGGCCTCTATTTTGGCTATTCTTCTTTCGTATCCTTCAAAATTTGCCATACTGCGCCTCCTTATTCTTCTCTGGGGTCAATAAACTTGACACCCTCGTCATATCTTCCGTACTGGCCTATATTTTTTTCGTAAGCGGTTTTCGGATCTACACCATGACGGATATCGTCCATCATCTTGCCCATGCTTACAAATTTGTAACCGATGGCCTCGTTATTTTCGTCCAGCGCGATGGAAAGGATATAGCCTTCAACCATTTCCAGGTATCTTACGCCTTTTGCATCACTGGAATAGATGGTAGCTGTCTGGCTGCGCATACCTTTGCCCAGGTCTTCCAGGCCGGCGCCTATGGGCAGGCCGCCTTCGGAAAATGCAGTCTGGGTTCTGCCGTATACAATCTGTTTGAAAATTTCGCGCATTGCCACATTTATGGCGTCACACACCAGGTCTGTATTCAGCGCTTCCAGAATTGTCTTGCCGGGCAGGATTTCACCGGCCATGGCTGCGGAATGTGTCATGCCGCTGCAGCCGATGGTTTCCACCAGCGCTTCCTGAATAATACCGTTTTTAACATTAAGTGTCAGTTTGCAGGCGCCCTGCTGCGGTGCACACCAGCCCACACCATGGGACAGACCGCTTATGTCGCGTATTTCGTATGCCTTTGTCCAGGCGCCTTCCTGGGGAATAGGTGCCGGGCCATGGTCACAGCCTTTTGACACTTTACACATTTTCTCTACTTCATGCGTATAAACCATTATCAGCTCTCCTTTTTTATTTGATATTTTTTTAACACTATGCTTATATTATATTCCGCCCACCGGGCATAAGCAATATACATTTGTTTCCTTCATTTATACCATTTTTGCCGGTTAAATGCAAATAAAAACAACCCAAAGGGAAAAATTTACCGGCTTTTGAAATAATGTGAAGAAAAAATAATAAACGGTTTGACACAATTCTTACATTATATTAAAATAATATATTAGATCGATAATATAAATAACACTGTTGATTTGTTTTTTAAAAAGGAGATATAATGTCTTTAGTTACCAAACTTTTCGGTAGTTACCGGACAAAAGAACTGAAAAAGATAGAGCCTATAAAAAAATCCGTGCTGGATCTGGAGCCTGTTTACCAAAGCATGAGCGATGATCAGCTGAAAGGCCAGACTGCCATACTGAAACAAAGGCTGGCTGACGGAGAAAGCCTGGACGATATACTGCCTCGGGCCTTTGCCGTATGCCGCGAAGCATCATCCAGAGTTCTGGGCATGAAACACTTCCCGGTGCAGATAACCGGCGGTATTGCACTGCACAGAAGCAATATAGCTGAAATGAAAACCGGTGAGGGCAAAACCCTGGTAGCCACTCTGCCTGCATACCTCAACGCCCTTACGGGAGAAGGCGTGCATGTGGTTACCGTCAACGACTATCTGGCCAGACGCGACAGCCAGTGGATGGGTAAGCTGTACAACTATCTGGGCCTTACCGTTGGCCTTGTGGTCAACGGCATGGACAGCCAAGAGAGAAAAGCTGCATACAACTGTGATATAACCTATGGCACAAACAACGAATTCGGATTTGACTACCTGCGCGACAACATGGCACTGTACAAAAAGGATATGGTACAGCGCGGATTCAACTATGCTATTGTGGACGAGGTGGACTCCATACTGATAGACGAGGCCAGAACACCTCTTATTATATCCGGTATGGGAGAGTCCTCCTCCGAGCTGTACAAAAAGGCAAATATGTTTGCCAAGTCCCTGTCCTACTTTGTTATCCCGGAACACAACAGCAAAGAAGATATGGACAATATCGACCGGGATGTTATTGTTGACGAAAAGGCCAGACAGACTACCCTTACCAAAAGGGGTATAGCCCGGGCAGAAAGATATTTCAACATAGCTAACTATTCCGACGCTGACAACATGGTGCTGGCCCATCATATTTCACAGGCACTTAACGCCCATGCAATCATGAAAAGAAACATTGACTATGTGGTAAAGGACGGCCAGATAGTTATTGTTGACGAATTTACCGGCCGTCTTATGGAAGGCCGCCGTTACAGCGCAGGCCTGCACCAGGCCATAGAGGCAAAAGAAGGGGTAAAAATAGCCCATGAAAGCAAAACTTTGGCCTCTATCACATACCAGAACCTGTTTCGCATGTATAAAAAACTGGCAGGCATGACAGGTACCGCAATGAGTGAAGCAGACGAATTTTTACAGATATACGGCCTGTCTGTTGTGGAAATTCCCACCAACAAACCTTTGCAGAGAAAAGACCTCAACGATGTGGTTTACAAAACCGAAGCGTCAAAATTTGCTGCCGTTATCCGCGATGCAGTGCGGGCTCATGAAAAAGGCCAGCCGGTACTTATAGGTACAGCCTCCATAAAGAAAAGCGAGGAGCTGAGCCATCTGCTGAAAAAACAGGGCATTAAACACGAAGTGCTGAATGCCAAATACCACGAAAAGGAAGCTGAAATCGTGGCACAGGCCGGCCAGCTGGGCGCTGTTACCATAGCCACCAATATGGCGGGCCGCGGTACCGACATAATCCTGGGCGGCAACGCCGAATTCATGGCCAAATCCGACATGAGAAAACAGGGCTACGAAGAATACATGATAGAAAACGCCACCGCCTATTTCACAACCGATGATGAAGAGATACTTCGGGCCAGAAAAGTCTTTGCAGACCTGCTGCAAAAGCACAAACAGGAGATCGAGCCTCTGGCACAGAAGGTAAAAGAGCTGGGCGGCTTGCTGATACTGGGCACCGAGCGCCACGAATCACGCCGTATAGACAACCAGCTGCGCGGACGTGCCGGCCGTCAGGGCGATCCCGGCACAACCAGATTTTTTGTAAGTCTGGAAGATGACCTTATGCGTCTTTTCGGCGGTGACAAAACTGCTGGTATCATGGAAAAATTCGGCTACACCGATGATATGCCCATAGAAAACAAAATGATAACCAACTCCATCGAAACAGCGCAGAAACGCATAGAAGGACGCAACTTCGATATACGCAAAAACCTGTTGCAGTATGATGATGTGCTGAACACCCAAAGGGAAATTATATACAAGCAGCGTCAGGATGTGCTCAGCGGAAACGATGTGTCAGAAAGTGTGCACAACATGCTGGTACAGTCGGTTGAAGAAAACGTAGCTGCATTCTGCACCGGAGATGACCCGTCCCAGTGGAATATCCTCAGCCTGAAAAACACATATCTGGGCTGGCTGCTGTATGATGACGACATGGTGTATACAGACGAGCAGACAGCTTCGCTGACAAAACAGCAGCTCACAGATACAATACTTGACAAAGCAAACCGGATTCTGAAAGAGAAAGAAGAACTGGTGGGCAGTTCCAATATGCGCGAATTCGAACGCATTGTACTGCTGCGAAATGTGGATATGAAATGGATGGACCACATAGACGCCATGGAAGAATTACGCCGCGGTATGGGACTGAGAACCTATGGCCAGCATGACCCCTTTGCAGCATACCGCATGGAAGGCTTTGCCATGTTTGACGAAATGGTGGCAGCCATACGCCAGGATACAGCAAAAATGCTGATAGCCGCACAGATAAAAATAAACGGACAGGTTATGCAGCGCCAGCGGGTGGCTAAGGTTACCGGCACAGGCGGTTCGGGAGAGCCTGCCAAAAAACAGCCTTTCAGAGCGAAAGCAAAAATAGGCAGAAATGATCCCTGCCCATGCGGAAGCGGTAAAAAATACAAAAATTGCCACGGACGCCCCGGTGCTGATCCGCTGCCCTGATAAAACCGATAAAAGCAGAGCTTGACGCTCTGCTTTTTTATTGAAATTTTTCATTTGTGTGATAACAGATTTTACAATAAGGGGTTATCATATCATCAAAGGATGTGGTAATGTGAAAAAATTTCTGACAATTGCACTTGCGGTTTTTATTTTGCTGTCCTGTGTGAGAGTAAACCATAAAGTGGTTTTCGAGGATGAAAACATAAGCTGTGACGGCGTGGTACGGCGCGGGCTTTTTGACAGCAAGTTTTATGGTGTGGTGCAGTATAAGGACAGTGGCGCCGTGATCACTGCTTTTGATGACAGGACTGCGCTGTTGATAGAAAACGAAAAAATCATATCCGCTTCTTCCCTGCCCGATTTTTCTTTCCGGCCATCTGTCGGCTGACTTCAAATAAATAACTTTTTCATTCCTTCTGAAAAAACGCAGACCTGCCGGCCTGCGTTTTCTCATTTTTGCTCACCGGTATTCTTACCGGAAGATATTATATTTTTAAAAATTATCTTTATTATCTCTGCCAGGATGCCCTTTATCTTTTCCGCTGTTTCGCTGTCGATGTTTTTCAGCGCACCTATCATCCTGTCACCTTCTTTTATAGCCGCCTGCGGCCAGCCGGCAAAGCTGGAATACCCGGTGGAATATATTATGTCAAATACAGTGTCCACAAATATCCTTTTTTCCTCAGCAGACAAATCTGCAGCCATCTGTGCCACCGACCGGGCCACCATGTCAGAGCTTTCGGAAACTTTATCACCGTAAACAAAGTTTCCGTCTTTTATCTCCCAGGAGAACGGGTCGTGCTGCATTATTCCCAGCCTGTCACTTTTCACAGTCTTATACTCGCCGTTGTTGAATATGATACCTATCAGCGACTTTTGCGGCAAGGTGGTTTTTATCCTGTCTTTTATCCGTGCGTAATTACCGGTTTTCAGAATGTTCCGCACCAGACCCGGCCCATCATGATTATAAACACAGATTATCCTTTTGCGTATATCATCCGGAGCCATAACTGCGCTGTACAGCGCAAGGTTTCCGCCTTTGGAGTGGCCGCCTATATATATCGGCCGCCGGGTGAGACCTGCCACCTTTTCCAGATAGGTCAGGGCCGAACGCTGGCTGGGCACAGTCTGCTCAATTATCATGTTGAAATCTTCTTTCCAGCCCACTATTGTGGCATCGGTTCCCCTGAATGCAATATAAATTTCACCGCCGGGCAAAAAGAACGTGACGGCGCAAAACTGTTTTTCCCTCTCCCGGTCTATTGAATCCACAAAATAAGCCATTTTCACATCGCGGTACCTGGGGCTGGCACACAGTGCTGTAAGCAGTTTTCTGTTGCTTTCAGGGTCTCTTACTTCGTCAAGTATCCCGTCAAACAATTCGGTTTTAAACAGCTCTTTTATAGCAGCCGGCCGCATGCCATCCTCCGGTGACGGCGCCACCAGGCCTATGTGCATATAGCAAAGCTGAGAAAAAATCAGCGAGTCCACATCATCCAGCGGTCTTTCCCGGAAAGTTTCCAATGTGTTCCATGCGTGTTCTATTATTGAAACGCTTTTTTCCTTTTTGGAAAAAATTCCTTCTCCGTCTGATATCTTTTTTTCAGCGGAATGATTTGTCAAGGCGATATTCATTGTTTTCTCCCGTCAAATATGGATTTTGGATTGTGCCTGGCCACCCCCAGCACCAGGCCTATGGCGCAGTATACCATTATCACGCTGGTACCGCCGGCCGAAAACAAAGGCAGGGTAACACCTATTACCGGCAGCAATGACAGATTCATGCCTATATTTATAACAGTCTGAGCCATAAGCATTCCAAAAACGCCCACACATATAAATATTCCCCTGCTGTCGGAAGAACGTCGGGCTATGGACAAAATCCTTATCCATATAAAAAGTATCAGTCCCAAAACTGCCAGGGTGCCTATAAAACCCACACTTTCGGCAACAAAGGAAAATATAAAGTCATTGTATGCCAGAGGCGTGCTGTTGTGATTGTCCACCAGAAAGCCTTTTCCCAATATTCTGCCGGAACCTATGGATATACGGCCCATGTTTTGTTGCCACATGATGGAAGCGTACTCATCAGGATTGAACAACGCCAGCACTCTGTTCTGCTGATAAGTGTCCAGGCCTTTGAACCATATCAGCGGGCTGGCCACCACCGCACCGCCTATGGCTGCAAATATCAGTTTGCTGCTGATGCCGGCGGCAAAAAACATACATGCTATCATCGCTATATAAATAAGCAGCGTTCCGCCGTCTTTCTGCACCGCTACAGCGGCAACGGGAACAAGGGCTATAAATATCAGCTTTCGCAAAGTTTTTATTTCATTTATGTTGTTGCGGTATTTTTCCAGAAAATATGCCAGTGTCAGTATTGTGCTGATTTTCAGCACTTCACTGGGCTGTATGGACAGCCCGAAAGGCAGTTCTATCCATGCTCTGTTGGTGGTACCCTCCGGCCGGTATCCGATGAAAAAGCACAGAACCATCAGCGCATAGGACAGTGCCGAATGCACTTTCCACTGCTCACAAAGCTCTTTGTAGTCCACAAAAGAAATAAGCATTGCCATAACTATGCCCAGCAAGCTGGCAACCAGCTGGACAACAATCTGCCTGGAACTGTTCATGATTGACATGTGTTTATATATGGCATACATTGAAAAAACAGAAATAGCACTGCAAGTGGCGCACACCGCCAGAAAAGGCGTATCTATCTCTTTAAAAATATCTTTAAGTCTGTTCAATTTATCCCCCAAGACATAAATTTTATGCCATTACGGCGCATTTGATAAGATTATACCATAAAAAACCAAATAATGTATTAAATATTACACTTTTATCATTGAATTTTTTGTGATATTATAAGTATTATAATATTTTTACGGAGAAATCAAATTGAAAAGCTATATAACCAATTCAAAGCGGGAAACCGCCCGGCTGGCAGAAAGGCTGGCAAAAAAGCTGGAAAATCACGATATAATCTTTTTCAAAGGCGGCCTGGGCATGGGCAAAACAGCCTTCACCCAGGGATTGTGCCGTGGCCTTGGAATAGACCGGAATGTAACCAGCCCCACCTTTGCCATTGTAAACGAATACAGCGGCAATCCTTTAAGCCTGTTTCATTTTGATATGTACCGCATTGAAACAGAAGACCAGCTGTATAACATAGGTTTTTACGACTACATGGACTATGATGGTGTTCTGGCCATAGAATGGAGCGAAAATATACGTCCGTTCTTTTCCGATGCGAACATAGAGATAACCTTTGAAAAGACAGGTGAAAATCAAAGAAAAATAACAATAGAAGGGGTGGATATAGATTGATTATTCTGGGACTGGACTGCGCGTCAAAGCAAAGCAGTGTGTGCATAATGAAAGACGACAGAATAATATATACAGCAGTGCAGGCCACCAATGTGACCCACTCGCAGAATTTGTTGCCGATGGTGCAGGGAGCGCTGACTGTCTGCTCGCTGAAAGTGGAGGATATCAGCCTTTATGCCGTAACCGACGGACCAGGCTCCTTTACCGGCATAAGAATAGGGCTTGCGGCAGTAAAGGGTATGGCGGCAGCAAACAATACGCCGTGCATAGGTGTTTCCTCCCTGAAAGCCTTGGCAGAAAGCGTAAATCTGCCAGGTGTTGTAGTCCCTGCCTTTGATGCGCGCCGAAACCAAGTGTACGCTTGTGCTGTTGACAGCGGCAGCGTGCTGATTGACGATTTCTGCCGGGATGTGGGCATGCTGGAAGAGTTTGTAAAAAACAGCCGGAAAGACATATTTTTTGTTGGAGACGGAAAAGCTTTGTGCTATAATGTATACAGCAAGTACACATGTGTAAAGCCCTGCGCCATAGATATGCCGTGCATTGCGGCGGGCGCGTGCAGGCTGGCCCGGAAGGAATACCGGACATCCGGCGGCAAAAGCCAGTTTCAACTGACACCGTCTTACCTAAGGCTTTCACAGGCGGAAAGAGAATTGAAAGAAAAAACGGAGGGCAAAAAATGATAGTATTAGCAGCTGACCATGGCGGCTACCTGTTAAAGGAAGAAGTAAAAAAGCACCTGGACGAAATCGGTGTGGAATATATCGACTGCGGAACATTTTCAACTGTCAGTGTGGACTACCCTGACATGGCAAAGGCCGCATGCGAAAAAATTGTCAGCGGACAATGCAGCCTGGGACTGCTGTTCTGCGGGACAGGCGTAGGCATTTCTATCGCTGCCAACAAGATAAAAGGCATCAGGGCCTGTTGCTGCTCTGACACATTCAGTGCCAAATACACACGAATGCACAACGACGCCAACGTGCTGGCCATGGGCGGCAGAGTTGTGGGACCCGGACTGGCCTGCGAAATGGTGGATTTGTTCCTGAACACGCCTTTCGAAGGCGGCAGACACCAAAGACGTGTTGACAAAATAACACGGCTGGAAAACGAAAACAGATAATCGGAGGAATTACAAATGGCTGTGACAATGGTTTTGGACCATCCGCTGGTCCAGCACAAAGTTGCGATTATGCGCGACAAAACAACAGGCACCAAAGCCTTTAAAGAACTGGTAAAGGAACTGGCAACTCTTATAACATATGAAGCTACCAGGGATCTGGCACTGAGAGATGTAAAGGTCGAAACACCGGTTGCCACCGCAAACTGCAAAATGCTGCAGGGCAGAAAGCTGGCTATAGTGCCTATTCTGCGTGCAGGTCTGGGTATGGTGGAAGGTGTTCAGACAATAATCCCTGCTGCAAAAGTGGGCCATATCGGACTTTACCGTGACCCTGAAACCCTGAAACCGGTGGAATATTACTGCAAGATGCCCCCGGATATCGGAGAAAGGGATGTTTTTGTTGTTGACCCGATGCTGGCCACAGGCGGCTCTGCCTGCGATGCCATAAGACTGATAAAAGAACGCGGCGCAAAAAACATCAAATTCCTCGGTCTTATAGCAGCTCCGGAAGGAATTGCAAAACTGCGCGCTGAACACCCTGATGTGGACATTTATGTTGCCGCCCTGGATGAAAAGCTGAACGACCACGGATACATAGTTCCCGGACTGGGCGACGCCGGCGACAGGATTTTCGGCACAAAATAATTTGGCGGTAAGCATAAGAGAAATCCCAACTTCATAATAATCTAAAAGTAAATTTTCAACGGTGTATAAAAACTGCACCGTTGATTTTTTTGTATTGCAGTGCTTTGTATAAGTTTACTTGTTTTTAACTTCTGCTCATGTCATTTTAATAAAAACGTGGAAAATGGCCTCTGCAATATTTGTACTTTTAGTTATTTATTTAGTAATTTATACCAAATGCAATAAAATATGTGCTAAAAACAATACATAGCAGCCGGTTTACCGGTTGTTCTTCCCTGCTTTTGCGCACAGTTAAACGGCACCGCAATGCGGTGCCGTTTTTTCTATGGCTGTTTTTTGTCCATCCAGTCCTTGCCGTCTATAATTCTTGTCACCATCATGCTGGCCACTGTGTCACCGCACACATTAAGACATGTAGCCGGAGGGTCAACCAGAAAACCTATGGTTGCTATCAGCGGAAAAGCCCGCGGCGGGAAGCCCATAAGGCTGACGATCAGCATTTCGCCAACCAGACCGCCGCCGGGGACGCCGGACAGCACAACACCGCTTAAAATAGCTATCAACACAGATATCACATATGTTTCTATACCGGCAAACTCTTTTCCAAAAATGCCATAAAGGAATGATATTTTCAGCACTGCTGCAAGAACACTGCCGTCCATGTGCATTGTGGCACCTATGGGCAATATAATACCGCTGATATCTTTTGATACTCCTATTTTATTGCTGGCTTCAAAGTTTGTGGGTAAGCTGGCTATACTGCTCTGGGTTGCAAGGGATGTTATTGCCGGAGAAAGGATGTTTTTAAAAAACGCCCTGACTGCCCTCATTCCACCGCTGAAATAGGCATACCCGAAAAACGCCACAAAGAAATATGCCACGCACAGCGGATAGTATAGTATCATAGCCCTTCCGTAAGCGCCGATAAGCTGCGGACCGAACTGTCCCACAAGTGATGCAAAATAGGCACACAGGCCCACAGGAGCATACAGCATTATCAGATCCACCAGTTTCATCATAACTTCGCTGAGGGCATTCATGGCCCTGGCAACCAGGTTGTTTTCACCCATGCTTCCGGTACAAAAACCGAACATAACAGAAAACACTATCAGCGGCAGCATGTTCCGCCTGGACAGAAGCTCGCTGAAATCGCTTACAGTAAGTGCCTTTACTATCTGTTGCGGAAGTGATACCGTTTCCTGCATCCGTGTATTGTCCAGCGCAATCTGCACCCCCTGAGCCGGAGGGAACAGTTTGACGCATATTATTATTATCACCGCTGCGATAAGGCCGGTGACAAAGAACACCAGCAGCATATATCCCAGGATTTTTCCCAGTCGTTTCATATTGGTCATACTTCCGACAGCGCCGGATATGGTGACAAACACCAGCGGCACCACCGCAGTGAACATAAGGTTAAGGAATATATCACCAAAAGGAGTCAGTACGGTGGCCTTTTCCCCCATGACCACACCTATAACACTGCCAAGACAAATAGAAAAAATCAACACTATGGGGAAACGATAGTTTTTCCAAACGCTCTGCTTCGTCAATCAAATCATCTCCTGAATAAAATATTGTTTTTTTCATCCACAGCCCAGCCTGTATATCCATGCTCACACAACCTTGATACAGCTTTTGTATCAGATGCCGGGCATATTTTTTCTTCCTGACGGACATGCATATCTTCTGAATCCGGAGTTTTGACAAATATCCAATGGGGCACCAGGTTATCCATTCCGCGCAGGCCTTCCAGCAGGAAACCTTCCAGGAACAGACCGCTCATGGAAATGTCAATATGCGCCGGGTGCATATACACCAGCAACTTTGCACCGTTTTCCTCCCGGCGCGCCGTCCACAGTTTAGCAGCGGCTCGGAAGAAAATTTCCGGCTGATAGCCTTTTTCCACCCACAGATACCCGCAGACCTGCATCTCTTCCGGTATCTTTTCCCACATATCCTGCAACTGCCACACAGCTGCACTCCGGGCAAAAAATGGTGTACTCCGCGGAAATATACAGGTGCAGCTCACGCAACGGCCTTTGTCAAACACTCCCCAGAATTCCCCAAAGGTCATTATCTGTGACACTGCTTCATCCGACAGCGGATTATGGTGCAGGAAATCAAATTGCTTCCGATATTTGCCTATATTATCCATGTCCGGCTTTAACATCCTGCGTATTTTAAAAGTTCTGAACTCATCCAATCTTTCCATCTAATCCCCCTTTGCATATAAGCCATTATATGCACCAAAAAATAAAATGTGACTGACGGACCAAAAATTTTCAAAAAATAAAAACACCTGCGGAAAACACCGCAGGCGCTGTATATTTTTATATGATTAAATTTCAAAATCTTCCGGCTGCAATACCCTTACATTTACCAGCTTAATTCTGTTGTCATCCACTTTTGTAACTGTGTAGTGGATATAGGCATCTTCAAAAGCGTCGCCGTTTTGGGGTATCCTGTTCAGCTTATCCATCAGGTATCCTGACAATGTCAGGTAACCTTTGATGTTGTGACTCTTTGTATCAAGTATCTGCTCGTACAGGTCGTTCATGGATATTTCACCCAAAACCTCATAGTTCAGATCGTCTATTTTGGTTATAAACTGAGTTTCTTCATCGTGTTCATCCCAGATATCACCAACCAACTGTTCCAGAATGTCCTCCAAAGTCAATATGCCCAAAGTTCCGCCGTACTCGTCTGTAACAACTGCCATATGCATCTTGTTTTTCTGCAAAGTATGCATTATATCAATAATCTTTTTGCGCGGCGGCACATAAAGACATGGTTTCATAACGCTTTCAATGGGGAATTCCTCGTTTTGCAGCATTGCTGCAAAAAAGTCTTTCTGATTTACAAAGCCGACAATTTTGTCAATGGAGTTTTCAAAAACAGGCATGCGGCTGAAGTTGTTTTCCAAAAACAGATTGAGTATTTCCTGTTTTGTCCGGTTGCGGTCAAATGCGCATATGTCAACACGGGGAGTCAGCACCTCACCGGCTGAAATGTCGTTGAACTCTATGGCGCTCTGCACCAGTTCGGCTTCGTCCTGCTGCAACACGCCCTCGTCCTCTATTTCGTCAATGATACTCATAAGTTCCCGCTCGGTAACTGTGGGGGTGTTGTCTTTTTTCATCCTGCCAGACAATACTTTTTTCAGAAATTCCAAAACTTTGATAGCAGGAGTCAAAACAAGGATAATAGCCTGCAATGGCTTCTGAACCAGCTTTATCAGCTTTTCAGAGTTGTCATTTGCAAAACTTTTGGGCAAAACTTCACCAAAAATGATAATAAGCACTGTTGACGCAGCGGTGGCAATACCGACACCGTTACTGCCAAACAGTTCCAGGCACAGGGCAGTTGCCAAAGAGCTGGATAAAATGTTTACAATGTTGTTTGAAATAAGCAAGGCAGAAAGTGCACTGTCATATTTTGATATTACTTTCAGTGCCCCTTCAGCATTTTTATCTCCTTCCTCTGCCTGATTTTTCAGCCTGATTTTGTTTGCGGCTGTAAGTGCTGTTTCACTGGCGGAAAAAGATGCGGATAACACCAAAAGTATTCCCATTACCAAAATAGTCGACCGATAACTGTCCAAAATAAATTCTCCTTTTTAATAAATATTAAGTTTTTCATATTGCTTCAAATATGATTTAGCTTTATATTACACGTTTATTGTGTTGTAAATGTGTTTGAAATATAGTATACTATAAACTGTTTAAATATGCAAATATTATAATATTTGCTTATATGAGGTATTGGAAATGCTAAGAAAAATTAAAGGTTATTTCAACGAAAATACTATAGGCTATACCATAGCGCTGTGTGCCGGAGTGGTCTTGTTTATAGCGCTGTCCAACATAGATGTGGTTAAGGCTGTCTGGGATAAGATAATCAGCGTTATATCCCCGTTTATATATGCTTTTGCTCTGGCTTTTGTATTAAACAGACCTATGATGTGGTTTGAAAAAAAAGTTTTCAACAACAGCAAAAAGAAAAAGTTTCTATCAATTATATCCGTTTACACTATTTTTATATCACTGTCCGCCGCCCTTTTTACCGCTTTACTACCGCAGCTGGGCCAAAGTATATCCTATATAATAGAGTCTATACCGGAATTCTTGCTGCGAGTAACCGAAATAGCCAACGAAATAATAAGCCATTTCAACTGGAACGAAGAGCTGATTGCTGAAATAAACAGAGTGTGGGCACTGTTTGTTAGCTCTGTGACGGAGTTTTCTTTTGCCGCCATTCCCGGCGTGCTGACATTCTCTTTTTCTCTGGGCTCGTCCCTGATAAAAGTGGTAATGGTGCTGATAATATCAGTATACATGCTGGGCGGAAAGGAAAAACTGCTGTTTCAGATTAAAAAAGCTACCTATGCCTATATGGGAACTGATGTCGCCAACTGGCTGGTGTATGTGGCCAACCTTTCCAACAGGATTTTTTCCGGTTTTATAATCGGCAAACTTATTGACAGTACCATAATAGGAATACTGGCGTTTATAGGCATGATGTTTATCTATCCTCCCTACACAGTGCTTATCGCTGTGGTTATAGGCGTTACAAACATGATACCGTTTTTCGGCCCATTTATCGGCGCTATTCCGTGTATTTTCATACTGCTGATGGTAAGCCCGATGACAGCTTTTATATTTACAATATTTGTTTTTGTTTTGCAGCAGCTGGACGGAAATATTATCGGGCCCAAAATTTTGGGCAACTCCTTGGGCCTGTCACCTATATGGGTGCTGGCCGGTATTCTGGTGGGTAACGGCCTGTTCGGTGTTGTGGGCATGCTTATTGGTGTACCTATGTTTGCAGTGCTGTACAGACTTGTTTCAGACAATATCAAAAAGATACTGGCTGAAAAAGGAATCAGTGCCGACTATGAAAACAATATAATAGAAATAACAAAAGACAGGTCGTGATGTTATGCAGTACAAAAGAAAACTGAAAAGGTATATACTGGCAGCAGTGATGCTGGTGCTGGCAACCTATGCAACAGTGTTTATAAAGGATACTGTGGACGCCATGAATCCGGAAAAGTCCCTGCCGATAATATCTGTATCTATCGGATACAATCCGCCGGCAGTTGTAAGGGCCGGATATACATGGAATTTTGGTCTTAAAACCATACGCGCCCCATACCTGAGCGCTGCGGATGTACCGCTTATGACAACCGACTGCTACCCCGGAGAACACATTGCAGTGGATTTTTCTGCACCATACGATTTTATAACATTATATATGGCCAAAGGACTGGCAAACGATGACTTCCGGCAGGTTTACAACATGCAGACACCGATGGAAGAAGGCGTGTATGTATTCAAACTTGTGGCCAACTTTAAAGAAGGCGATATTGTTTATTACTTTGCAGTCAATGTAAAAACCCAAAATCTTCAACCATAAAAAACAGCTCCTGATTTTATCAGGAGCCTTTTTTTATTTCAAAGCTGACAACAAGCCCAAAATACCGGCAGGATCGCTGTTCTGCCTTTCAAAAGCCAACAGCCATTCCTTGTTCGCCGGACCGCCGGCGGAATAGTTGCCCAGTTTGCCGCCGCTGGGAAGCACGCGGTGACAAGGCACTACTATAACCAAAGGATTTGTTCGCATAGCGCTGCCCACAGCCCTGGACGCATTGGGATTTCCCACAGCCCGGGCCAAATTTTTATATGTGGTAGTCTGTCCGTAACCTGTTTTAAGCAGTTCCTCCAGCACCCTTTTTCGGAATGGCGTTCCGGTAATCTTTATCGGCAGGGAAAATTCTTTCAGGCTTCCGTCAAAATACCGGTCAAACTGGCGGCAAAGTTCCTTTAAAACCTCTGTCTGCGCCCGTACCTTGCCTGCTTTTTCTCCCCGGTAACTGACCTGTGTTATATATCCGTCCTCCTGCACCGCTTTTAAAAAGCCTATGGGAGTTTCAAACACCGTATAATCCATACTCATCCTCCTTGTTCCGATAAATATATTATACAGTTTCCGGCTGTAAAATCAATATTATTTAACTGTTGACAAATACATCGTCAGGCGATATAATATACTCGAAAGCCGATATATCGGCAAACGATATAAAGGAGGACGATATATTTTGAAAAATATACAAAGATCCGAGCCACTGACAGAGGCTGCATACTATATACTGCTTTCATTGACAAGTCCCCTGCACGGCTACGGCATCATACAGAAAGTACGCCGGATGACAGACGACAGGCTGGTGCTGGCAGCGGGAACGCTGTACGGAGCACTGACCAACCTTACATCAAAAGGCTGGATAAAAACAGTGGATGAAGCCGGCCAAAGCCGAAAAAAGGAGTATATTATCACCGCTGACGGAAAGCAGGCTTTGAAAGATGAATACAAAAGACTGAAAGAACTGGTCAGCAATGCAAAAGATATATTGGAAGGAGAAGATATATGAACAAAGTCATTGTAAAGCTTTTCACCCTGGATGAATTTGAAAAGGAAGAAAACTGGCTGAATGAAATGTCCGAAAACGGCATGGAGCTGATAAAAGCCGGCTTTATCTGGTATACTTTCCGCCCGCGGGAAAAAGGTAAATATCAGTACAAAATAATGTTTTACGACAAGGCAAAAAGCGGCCCCGAATGGGACGACTTTATGGAAATTCTGTCCGAAAGCGGTATAGAAGTAGTCAGCAGGTACTTCAACTGGCTGTATCTGAAAAAGGAAAATGACGGAACGCCGTTCCAGATGTTCAACACTGTGCGCGAAGAACTGACTCATGTCAATAAAATTAAAAAACTGTCTGCTGCACTGTTAATTTTGGAAAGTGTGCGGCTGGTCATGGAGATTGCAAGCATGATGATTTCAGGCCATATAGCACTTACTGTGCCAACTGTTATGGTGGCGCTGGTATGGCTTTTGGTTTTCAAGGTAAACAGAGGGCTGAAAAAAGTATCTGACAGGCTGGCACAACAGACGGATATATACCAATAAATAAAAAATCCCGCATAAAAGCGGGATTTTTTATTATTTTACTCTGTTTTAAAAAAAATTACATTTCCGTAGTATTGCAGTTTGCTCTCAGCTGTTCCTGCATGTCATCCAGATGTTCTTTTGTCCACAGGGCCATGGCGCCGCCTGTATGTATAAACAGTGCACTTTCGCCTTCTTTAATGTACTTGCCGTCTTTGACCATATCCAAAAATCCGCGGAAAGTTTTACCGGTATATGTGGGGTCCAGCAT
>CASFSP010000097.1 GCA_949297385.1 uncultured Oscillospiraceae bacterium | reverse complement strand
ACAAGCAAAACCTTACCGGGCCTATTGCCATAGTGATAGGCAGTGAAGGCAAAGGCGTCCAGCCTTTGGTGAAAAGCCTGTGTGACGGAGTGGTTTGCATACCGATGAACAATCTTTCATCCAATGTGGATTCCTACAACGCATCTGTTGCGGCGGGCATTATCATGTATGAGATAGCCCGACAGAGAAACGCGCAAAAATAACTTTAAAACAAAGGAGGTGCGGTTTTGGCACAGTCTGATATAGATAAAATACTGGCGGAAATAAAACGCAGTAAGGAAAAGTCCGTTGCCGGCGAACAAAACCGGAAAAGCACAGTGCCGGAGCCTGCTGCGCAGCCGGCCGAAATTTCCGCAGACAGCCGGCAGGCGTTGAAACAGTTTATAAATGATGACACCGGCCGGGAAGATGAAGAACTGGATGCAGAATTTCCGGTGGAAGAGTATGTCAGCAAAAAAAGCGAAGACTATATAGACGAAAACTTCATGAACTTTTTCACTCAGTCGGTGATTGTGACAAAATCTCCGGAAAAGGTTGGAAATGTCAATGTTAAGCGCAAAAAAATCGGCTTTTTCAGGCGCAGGTATATAACTGACAGCCTTTCCCTGAACATAGATCAATTGCAGGAAGAAGAGGAAGAAAGCGCCGCTTCTCCACAGCCGCAGCCAAAAGATATACATCAAAATAATACGGCCGCAAAGGCGGAAAAAGAACCGGAAAAACCGGCTGAACCTGCACCGGCTGTCAGACCGGCAAAGCCGGAAGAAAAAAACGCCGCCGAAAACATGCCGGCCGGGGACAAAGTCACCGATGCAGGCTCCATCAGCGCTATAAAAGGCGAAACTGACGCCGATACTCTGGCCAGAAAAATCCTTGAAAGCAGACGCAGAAAAATGGCCGCACAAAGCCGGCCGCAGTCATCCGCAAAAGAAGCCGCAGTGGCCGTGGCGGTAAAAGAAGAGCTGCCCAAAGACGACGGCGGAATTATCAGCAACATCTACACATCTGTTATAGAAAAACAGGCAGCCGACCGGCTGGCCGAAGACATGACAGCCTTTATACCGGAAATAGGCCGGCCGCAGGAGGTTTTGCAGGAAGAAACCATTCAGCAGATTGCAGAGGATGAAGAAGAGGAAGAGCCGGTTTTTGAAGAATATATAGCAGCCGGAGAGTTCTTCTCACGCCCTGATGATGAAAGCGATGATATTCTGGGCGAGCTGGCAGATTTCAAACAGACACTGAGCTTGAGAATGATACTGGGTGGTGTTTGCTGTGTTATTTTGGCTTATTTCAACCTTGCAGCCCAAAACGGATATGCTATGCCGGCTTTTATAGACCCTCATGCCCAGCCGCTGATCTTCTACCTGGCATCAGCAGTGATATTTGCCATAGCCTTTATAGGATTTGTTCCCACAATTTTCTCCGGATTTACATCTCTGAAAAGTGCACCGGCGCCGGACAGCCTTGTCAGCCTGTGCGCAGTACTGTCCATGGTGCAGATACTTACAGCTGTGGTATTTTCGTCCAAAATTGATGTAAGCGAAACAACAATGTTTGCTTCATATACATGCCTTGTCCTGACATTCAATGCCATGGGCAAGAAGATTGCCACAAATACCATAATAAAAAATCTCAGCCTGGCCAATGTACCCAGCGGCATAAATGCAGGATATATAATAAACGACAGCGAAACGGTGCGCCGTCTGGCCAGAACTCTGGATGAAAAAGTCCCGCAGATACTGGTATCCAGAAAAACCGGCTCAATAACCAACTTTGTAAAAGCCGGATTTTCCATACACAAAAGCGACTACACCGCCAGAAAGCTGGCTTTGATAAGCTACGGCATAACTGTGCTGTGCTTTGTTTTGGGCTTTGTTGTGTCCAAAGATTTTGCAACAGCTGTTTTTTGTGCAGCCGGCGCATCAGCTTTGCAGGCACCCCTGTCCCAGACACTGGTAAACAGCGTGCCGTCCGCGCTGATGCAGAAAAGCCTGGAAAAGGTAGGCGCTCTGGTAAACGGCTGGCAGGGTATTGATGAGTTGTCAAAGACAACTCATGTGAATTTTGATGCAAAACACCTGTTCCCCAAAGGTACTGTTATTCTGCACGGCATAAAAACTTTTGAAAAGGAAAGAATTGACCTGGCGATAATATATGCGGCCAGCGTACTGATAAACAAGTGCGAAGTATTGAAGCCTGTGTTCATGGATGTTATCGAGGGCAAAACCGATATACTCTATCCCCTGGACGGCTGCGAATATATTGAAGGTCAGGGATATGTTTCCTGGATAAACAACAACCGTGTTATCGTGGGAAACCGCAATCTGATGGAAAAATACGACATATCCATGCCCCCTATCAGCTTGGAGGCCAAATTTACCAGCCAGGGCCGAAAACCCATATACCTGACCGTGGGCGGCAAACTGTTCGGCATGTTTGTTGTCAGCTACCGCCAGGACGAGATGGTAAAGGAAAACCTGCACAAACTGGAAGACAAGGGTGTAAACCTTATTCTGTCCTCCACCGATTTCAACATAGATCCGCAGCTGATAGAAGATGTTTACCGGATACCCCAGGACTGTGTCAGCGTGCTGAATCAGAAAGAAGCTGCGCTTATTTCCCAGTTCACCGCTTACAGCCGGGAAAGCGATGCCTGCATGGCACATCTGGACAGCCTTCACAGCCTGGTCAGCGGTTTCTGCGGTGCCGAAAGTGCAAAAGGTGCCGAAGCGGTGTGCAGTATTTTACAGTGCATAAGCGTTGCCATAGGTGCGGCGCTGGCGGTGATGTTCACATACTCACAGACAATATCCGGCCTTTCAATGCTGTCAATAGCTTTGCTGAGCTTTGGATTTATGGGATTGACGATGATAGCCGCTTTTGCCAAAAGATACTAAAAAGAGCCCCTTTCGGGGCTTTTTATTTTTTTGTTGAAAAAAATTGCAGGTCTGTGATAATATATTCATATAAAGCAGAAAAGAGGACTGTCTATGGATGATATAAAATACACCCTGTCAGATGCCGCAAAGCACCTGATGCAGACCGAAGACCTGGAAAAAATTTCTGTTGCCGCCATATGCCGGCAGGCAGGAGTATCCAGACAAAGCTTTTACCGAAATTTTCAGGACAAATACGACCTGGTAAACTGGTGTTTTGAAAAGCTGGCCGAAAAATCATTCAAACAGATGGGCGTAAGCTGCACTCTGAAAGAAGGCCTGGTGATGAAATTCACCTTTCTGCAAAAAGAAAAGGCGTTTTTTACCCAGGCGTTCAAAAGTGATGATGTAAACAGCCTGAAAGAGTACGACTACCAGTGCATACTGCAATTTTACACCGATAAGATTGAAAACAAACTGAAACACAAAATGGACCGGCAGACAGCTTTTACATTGAAAATGTACTGCGCCGGATCTATAACAATGACGGTGGACTGGGTAAACAAAGGAATGAAAACCAGCCCGGAAGAAATGGCCGACCTGCTGGTGGGCGCCCTGCCCCACAGTCTGGAAGAACTGCTGTGCGAGTTTTAAAAAAGCCGCGCTATGTGCGCGGTTTTGGTTTTTATTTGTATGTTACAAAATTAACAAATTGTAACTTGAAAGGCGACCTGTTAAATGATTTAATAGTTACAGATTAAATTTAAGGAGGCCTATTATGGCAAACAGATTTATTTTAAACGAAACTTCCTACCACGGCAAAGGCGCTATCAGCGCAATAGTGGACGAAGCAAAAAACAGAGGCTTCAAAAAAGCTTTCGTATGTTCTGACCCTGACCTGATCAAATTTAATGTTACAAAAAAAGTTACAGACCTGCTGGATGATGCCGGACTGGTTTACGAAGTATATTCCGACATAAAACCCAACCCCACTATCGAAAATGTACAGAGCGGCGTTGAGGCCTTCAAAAAATCCGGCGCTGACTACATCATCGCCATCGGCGGCGGTTCTTCAATGGATACAGCCAAAGCTATCGGCATAATCATAACCAACCCTGAGTATGCTGATGTACGCTCACTGGAAGGCGTTGCTCCCACCAAAAACCCCTGCGTGCCGATTATCGCCGTTCCCACCACAGCCGGTACAGCAGCAGAAGTTACCATCAACTATGTTATCACCGATGTGGAGAAAAACAGAAAATTTGTATGCGTTGACCCCCACGATATCCCGGTAGTAGCAGTTGTTGACCCGGATATGATGTCCACAATGCCCAAGGGCCTTACAGCCGCCACAGGTATGGACGCACTGACACACGCCATCGAGGGCTACATCACAAAAGGCGCCTGGGAACTGAGCGACATGTTCCACCTGAAAGCCATTGAAATCATCGCCCGTTCTCTGCGCGGCGCAGTTGCCAACACAGAAGAAGGCCGCGAAGGCATGGCTCTGGGACAGTACATTGCCGGTATGGGCTTTTCAAATGTTGGCCTGGGTATAGTTCACTCCATGGCACACACACTGGGCGCTCTGTATGACACCCCTCACGGTGTTGCCAATGCTATCATCCTGCCCACAGTTATGGAATACAACGCCGATGTAACAGGCGAAAAATACAAAGACATTGCCAAAGCAATGGGCGTACAGGGCGTTGATGAGATGAGCGTGGAAGAATACCGCAAAGCCGCAGTTGACGCAGTAAGACAGCTG
Source organism: uncultured Oscillospiraceae bacterium (assembly GCA_949297385.1). GTDB lineage: Bacteria > Bacillota > Clostridia > Oscillospirales > Ruminococcaceae > RGIG3102. The sequence continues at coordinate 7,769 of CASFSP010000097.1, read as the reverse complement.
TCCGCTGATGTAGGTATCCCTGCCGACCTGAAAGAAATTGCCAAGAAAGAAGACCTGGACTTTTTGGCCCAGTCTGCCTTTGATGACGCATGCCGTCCCGGCAACCCGAAAGACACCAGCGTGGAAGACATCAAAGCCTTGTTCTTGAAACTGATGTAATACAGACAAAAAAAGCGATGCTGTGCATCGCTTTTTTTATTTTATCTTCCGTAGGTTATTATCCGCGTACCTTTGGTTATGGCAAGGGATGTGGCCACATACAGCACCACAGCGTCAAAATCCGCATAATATTCTTTTATCACATTGCCGAATATATCCCGTATATAGCCTATTCTCTGTCCCTTTTTCACCTTTTCGCGTATATCCGCGCAGGCGTACCAACAGCCGTCCAGGTCACTGTCCAGATACACCACATCCTGCAAAATCACAGCAGGTTTTTGCGGCAAAACCGGCTTTTCATCCACCATGCCAAGAAACCTCATGACATTTAACACATCTTCTTTGTACCGGTCCACCTGCCGGCGGCTCCACCGGCCCTGTCCGCCCCTTTCCAGCAAAAGTGAAGGTATGCCCAGTATCGCCCGGGAATTGTATGCGCCGGTGGTGGCAGTGGACATAACCATATATTCGGCGTTTATATATTCAGCAGCTTTTCGGGCTGTTTCCAGCGCCTGTTTATCCTCTCCCACCGACGGGCAGTAAACATAAGGCGGCAGCTTTTCATGGATATCACCGCCGTGAAGATCCAGGTAGAAATCCGCTTTTTTCTGAAAATTTTCCGTCAGAAACCGGGCCGTCTGGTCCCCTGCACTGCCGCCGGCATCCCCCGGGAAAAGTCGGTTGATATTTTTTCCGTCCAGCGGAGAAATGTAGGACACCCTCTGGTAAAAAGCGGCGGTGTTTACACAGTGAACAATTACAATCTGTCCGCGGATTTTGCCCGGGTCAATTTCCTGTGCCAATTCTATCGCTGTCTGTATGCCCGGATATTCGCCGCCGTGTATTCCGGCTGTTATCAGCAGTGTTTTCCCCCGGCCTGCTCCGTTTATAACCGTTACAGGCATGCTGCACACCTGCCCCACCTGAACATAATCGGATATTTTTTCGCCCGGGGCCGGGCTCAGTCCGCATATATTAAAATCCTGTTTCATTTTTTGCACCTCACAGTTAGCTTATGCTTACTATTATACATACATCTGTGCAAAAAATCAATAAAAAAACGCCTGGCCCCAGGCGTTTTCACTTTATTATTACATTTTATTTACCCAATGACTTGTTTTTTTCATTGGCGTTGAACACTGCGTTGGCGGCAGCGGCACGGAAAGCGCTGTCTTCCAGCGTAGCCACACCCACAATGGTGGAGCCGCCGGGGGAACACACTGCATCTTTCAGCGCGTCAGGATGCCTGCCCGTTTCCAGCACCATTGCCGCAGAGCCCATGACAGCCTGGGCGGCATAGGCTATGGCTTTGTCCCTGGGCAGTCCGCTGCGCACGGCGCCGTCTGCCAGAGCTTCGATAAACATATATGCAAAGGCCGGTGTGCATCCGGAAATGGCCGAGGCTGTGTCCAGCACGCCTTCGCTTATGTGTTCCACCATTCCGCAGCGGGCAAACATGCTGTCAATTTCGCCGCATACACCGCTGTCAGCCTTATCGTTACTGCAATATATTATCAGCCCCTGGCCTATTTCACAGGGGGTGTTGGGCAGCATACGCACTACCGGAATATCGCAACCGGCCTCTCTGAACGGCTGTGACAGGCTGTCCACAGTGACACCTGCGGCGATGGACACCAGTTTCTGATCAACAGAACCGGCACGGCTTATCATATCCGGCCGTATTTCGTCCAGGACACTTTTGATTATCTGTGGTTTTACGGCCAGCACCACATACTCTGCCCGGCGGCTGGCTTCCACGGCGCTTTGCGCTGTGACACAGCCGGTTTTTTCCTGTAAAGCACTGCATTTGGCGCTGTCAGTATCATAAATGACCACATTTTCTCCGCCTATGGCTTTGCTTGTGCCCACAATCAAAGCGCCGCCCATATTACCGGCGCCTATAAAAGCTATTTTTTTCATAAAAAACCTCCGATTGTTTATGGATATATTTTACCACCTGCCCCAAAATTTAACAACAGAAAAGAGCCTGCCGCAGCAGACCCTCTGATAAAAAATTATTTGTCCCAGAATTCACGCACCAGGTTGTAAAACTGTCTTTCATAATAAAGATAGCCTTCCTCGCCCATCACAAAGGGGTTGGGCATACCGTCAGTTATGTTTCTGGCCATTTCGTACCTCATCATACCCATATCCAGTGAGGGATGTGTGGAAATTGCACCTTCCACATGTATTTCTTTACATTTTTCGGTAAATTTCAGCAGTGAGTTGTAATATGCCCGCTTGTTTGAAGAAGGCAATATTCCGGAACCGCCCCACAGGGCCACATTGTGTTTTCTTCCCTCGTCAGTTACCGGAATGATAAAGGAGAAACATCCGTCTGAATGTCCGGGGGTAAAAAATGTGGTAATCTTTACATCGCCAAAGTCCAGTACTTCACCGTCCTGAAGAAAATGGTCAACTTCAAACTTTACAGATTCCCACGGGAAATAGTCCGGCATATTTCTGGCCAGGTTGTAGTCAATTTCGCCCATATATATCCGGGCATGGTATTTATCCTTGAAATAGTCTGCCATACCAAAATGGTCGCCGTGTCCGTGGCTTATTATAATTGTTGACAGGTCGTTTATATCCAGACCCAGGTCGGCAAAACCCTTTTCAATTATGTCAATACATCTTTGTTCCGGGTTCATGCAGTCAATCATGACTATTCCTTTTTCTGGGGAATGACAAAGCATCCGACAATTTCGTCACCTATAAAAGCCATCAGGTCAAAAAACCATGTAGCCGGACAAACTGTGATATCTGTTTTGTTAAAATCCGGCACAAGCCTTTTAGGTTTTCTCCAACTTCTTTCCATATAAGTTCCCCTCTGTTTTATTTATACATATACATTATATATTAAATAAAAACCAGATGTCAATTTTTTGACAAAAACAGGCGGACACTGTCCGCCTGCAATAATATCAGAACTTCTCTTTGCGCAAGGTGACAAGACCGCTGTCCAAAGTCAAAACTTTTCCGTCTTTTTCCTGTACAATCAAAGCGCCGTTTTCATCTATGTCCAGCGCCCTGACCTGTCTGGAAAATCCACTCCGGGATATGTATACATCCCTGTTCAGCACACAGCTGTTGGGCCTGTAAACATCCGCCATGTCTTCGCTGTCCTTATATCGCAGGAAGTTGTTCAGTATACCTGCCGCCAGCAGGTTAATATCAGTATCTGCACTGCCTTCCAGCCGCAGCGATGTGGCTGTATGGGAAATTTCGTCAGGAAAAGCTGTGGTGTACACATTTACTCCTATGCCTACTATAATATACTCACACAGGCTTTGCCCGGCTTTCAAAGCTGTTTCGCACAGTATTCCCGCCAGTTTTTTGCCGTTGACCTCAATATCATTTACCCATTTAATATCCGTTTTCAGACCACACAGTTGAGATATAGCCCCGTTTACCGCCACCGCCGCAGCTGCGGTGTATCTCATAAGCCGCTGCGGAGTTTTGTTTTCTCTTAATATAAAAGACATATACAGTCCGCCGGGCCGACTGTGGAAAGTCTTGCCGTTGCGGCCGCGGCCGCCGGTCTGATTTTCGGCTATCAGCACAAAGCCGCTGTCTATATTCCGGCTGTATTCTTTCAGCCGGTCGTTGGTGGATGATATGCTGTCAACAGTGTGAACAGAAAAAAAGCTGTCTGAATCGGCGGCAATGGCTTCTCTGTCAATTGTTTTCAAAGCCTAATCTCCCAAAGCGCACATAATTTCGCCGGCGGCGGCAACTTTGCCGTCAACAGTAGCCTGCACTTTTGCCATGTATATGTTGGCGCGCCTGTCTGTAAATGTCACTTCAAGGCGCAGTACATCACCGGGGGTGACCATGTGTCGGAAACGCATTTTGTTTATTCCGGCAAAATAACCTATCTTGCCGCGGTTGCTTTCGTCACTCATCAGCAGAACACACCCGGCCTGGGCCAGGGCCTCCACAATCAACACTCCGGGCATCACATGTTTTTGCGGGAAATGCCCCATAAAGTGCATTTCATTGGCGCTGACACATTTGCGGCCGACTATTGTTTTTCCGTCTTCGCTGATACTTTCAATGGCATCCACCAGCAAAAACGGGTATCTGTGCGGAATTATCCGCTGAATTTCGTTGGAATTGTACAGCATATCATTCACTCCATTTTTTCAGTATGATTGACGCGTTGTGTCCGCCGAAGCCCAGGGAATTGCTCATCACATAATTCAGTTTCTTTTCCCTGCATACATTGGGCACGATGTCCAAATCACAGTTTTCATCCGGCCGGCTGTAATTTATTGTGGCCGGTACCAAATCTTCCTGCAAAGCCTTGGCGCATATAATCGCCTCCACCGCGCCGGAAGCACCCAGCAGATGACCCATGTAGGATTTTGTGCTGGAAACGCACAGCTTGTAAGCGTGCTCTTTGAAAGCCAGCTTTATGGCCGCTGTTTCGGTTTTGTCGTTCAGCGGTGTGGATGTGCCGTGGGCGTTGATATAGTCTATCTGTGTGTAATCCAGCCCGGCATCTGACAGCGCATCTGTCATTGCCTGTGCGCCGCCACTGCCGTCATCCAGCGGTGATGTGATGTGAAAAGCGTCACAGGTGGAGCCATATCCCACAATTTCCGCATAAATTTTTGCGTTTCTTTTCTGTGCGTGTTCCAGCTCTTCCAGTATCAGTATGCCGGCGCCCTCTCCCATTACAAAGCCGGAACGCTGCCGGTCAAAAGGTATACTGGCGCGGTTTTTGTCATCTCCGGTATGAAGGGCGCGCATGGACTGGAAACCGGCAATGGCCAGCGGTGTTATTGCCGCTTCACTGCCGCCGCATATCATAACATCTGTGTATCCGTCCCTGATTTTGTGGAAAGATTCACCTATGGCGTTGGTGCCGGCGGCGCAGGCTGTCACACAGGAATAGCACACGCCTTTTGCGCCGGTGTCAATGGCGATGTTACCGGCCGCCAGGTTTACCAGCGCCATAGGTATGAAAAAGGGCGAAACCCTGCTGGGGCCTTTCTGCTCCAGGTTCTGCTGGGCTGTTTCGATGGTCTGTATTCCGCCGATACCGGAGCCCACTATGACCCCAACCCTGTTCATGTCTTCTTTTGCAAAGTCCAGCCGTGCATCTTCCACTGCGCTTTTGGCGCATATCCTGGCAAACTGGGTAAATTTATCGTTGAATTTCAGCTCTCTTTTTTCAAAGTATTTGTCTGTATCCAGGTCTTTTACCTGTCCGGCCAGTTTTACCTTATAATCTGCTGTGTCAAAATAAGTGATTTTGTCTATGCCGCACACACCGTCCTTTATGGACTGCCACATGCTTTGTGTGTCGTTGCCTATGGGGGTTACGGTGCCCATTCCGGTTATTACTACTCTTCTTGACATATCTTCCTCCTACATTACCATGCCGCCGTCCACATTGAACACCTGGCCGGTGATATATCCGCTTTTGTCCCCTGCCAGGAACGCCGCCATATCGGCCACATCCTGGGCAGTGCCGAATTTTTTCATTGCAATATTGTTCAGTATGCCTGCTTTTATCTCATCGCTCAGCACATCGGTCATATCGCTTTGGATAAAACCGGGGGCGATTGCATTTACCCTGATATTCCTGGAAGCCAGCTCTTTGGCGCTGGCTTTGGTCAGGCCCAGTATGCCTGCCTTGCTGGCGGCATAGTTCACCTGGCCGATATTGCCCACCAGGCCTATAACACTGCTCATATTTATGATACTGCCGCTGCGCTGTTTCATCATAATTTTTGACACCGCTTTTGTACAGTTGAAAGTACCTTTGAGATTTATATTTATGACGCTGTCAAAATCTTCTTCTTTCATCCTCATCATCAGGCCGTCTTTTGTTATGCCGGAGTTGTTCACCAGCACATCAATCCTGCCAAAGGTTTCAATTACCAGGCCGACCATATTTTCCACCCGGGCAAAATCGCTTACATCAGCCTTTACCGCAACGGCTTTCCGGCCCAGGCTTTCAATCTCCCGGCAGACCTGCCGTGCTTTTTCCCGGCTTCCGTTGTAATTTACCGCCACATCATAGCCTTCTTTGGCCAGAGTCAGGGCGATGGCGCGGCCTATGCCCCTGCCGCCGCCTGTCACCAAAGCAACTTTATTCATCTTTCAAAGCCTCCAAAACCTTTTCTATATCAGAAAATTTGTCCACGCTTACAACGCGCGCATTCCTGCAAATATTCTTTACAAATTTGGACAACGCCGCGCCGGGGCCTACCTCTACAAAAAGCTGTACCCCGTCTGCAATCATATTTTCAACAATCTGCTGAAAATACACACTGCTTTGTATCTGCCGGCAAAGTATTTCTTTCAGATGCAGGCCGTCTTTTACCTCTTCCCGGCGTCCGGTGGTGTTGAAATAAACTATCAATTCCGGTTTCTTTATATCATATTTGTCCAGAGCCTGACCCAGCTTCACTGCCGCATCTGCCAGCAGGGATGTGTGAAAAGCACCGCTGACATTCAGCGGGATAACCCTGACGCGGGGCTGTGCGGACAAAATTTCACCGGCTTTTTCCACCGCCGCTTTTTCGCCGCTGATAACAATCTGTCCGGGGCAGTTGTAATTGGCTATCCGGCACACACCCAGCCGGCTTGCCTGCCGGCAGGCGTCCTGTATAACAGGCACTTCACAGCCCATAACAGCTGCCATTTTGGTGGTACCGGCCGGCAAGGCACCGGCCATCAGCTGTCCGCGGCGGCGGACAATATTCAACCCGTCTGAAATACCAAAGGCTCCGCTATAACACAGGGCACTGTATTCGCCCAGGCTGAGGCCTGCGGCGCAGTGGGCTTTTACACCTTTTTCTTCCAGCGCCCGTGCAATGGCCATTGATGTCAAAAACACACAGCTTTGGGTATAGGCTGTATCGTTCAGTATCTCCCGCGGACCTTCAAAACAGGTTTCTTTAACATCAAAATCAATATCCACGCTGTCAAAAACTTCCGCCGCGGCCGGGCTGTTCTGATAAAAATCCTTTCCCATGGAAACATACTGGGAGCCCTGCCCAGCAAATAAAAATGCTGTTTTCATATCAGTTTTCCTCCAAAGCTTTTTCACATTCTGACACCAGCTGTTTCATCAGCCGGTCCACATGTTCCAGCCTGTCAACACGCCATGCGTTTGAGCCCACAAACACCAGGCCGCCTGCCATGTTGCCTTTTACCGCGTTTATCAGCGCCCTGGTTATACAGTAACAGGTGTTATCAGGGTTGCAGGGTTTCATGCAGTGCAGGCAGTTTGTCACCTTTATATTGCCGGCGCTTTCGGTTTTCTGAATAAAGGAATTGCGCACCGCCCTGCCGGGAAGGCCGGCCGGACTTTTCACCAGGCCTATATCTTCTTTGCGGCAGTCAATGACCGCCTGTTTAAACGCCGGATGGGCGTCACATTCGTATGTGGCGATAAACCTGGTGGCCATCTGCACGCCGCTGGCGCCCAGTTTTATGAATTTGGCTATATCTGCGCCGTCAAATATTCCTCCGGCCACAAATACCGGTATTTTCCTGCTATATTTTTCCTCGTAGGGTTTTAATTCCCGCAGTACCTGCGGCAGAATTTCTTCCAGCGGCTGAACATTTCCGCTGAGCAAATCTTCTTTTTT
>CASFSP010000096.1 GCA_949297385.1 uncultured Oscillospiraceae bacterium | reverse complement strand
CGGAGTGTATCATACAGGGGCTGATAACCAGCGGATTGAATGGGTCAAAATAGTTGGAAGGAATGCTGCACACCTGGTTCAGAATAAGCGCCGCCGGGCGTATGGGATCTATGGCCATATCCGGGCGTGAACCGTGGCCGCCGCGGCCTGTGACGGTGATTTTCCAGCGGCAGTTGCCGGCAAACATCGGGCCGGGACGGCTTACTGCTGTTCCAACCGGCACATTGGCGTATATGTGGTTGCTGATAACCCTGTCAACACCGCCGATTTCTTTGAGATATTTTACAATCTCAACAGCTCCGCCGCCGGCGGCTTCTTCTGCTATCTGGAAGCACAGATAAACTGTGCCGTGCAGCTGGTCTTTTACCTCCAGAAGGCATTTGGCCGCTGCCAGCAGGCTGGCAGTATGCACATCGTGGCCGCAGGCGTGCATTACGCCTTTCACCTTTGACTTGTACTCCCAGTCGATTTCTTCTTCCATGGGCAGGGCGTCTATATCTGACCTGATAGCCAGTTTCGGGCCGGGACCGCAGTCTATTTTGGCAATCACATTTCTGTTGCCGTCCACATGGTAGGGGATACCCATTTCGTCCAGTTCCTGCTGTATTCTGGCAGAGGTTTTTTCCTCCTGGGCAGACAGTTCCGGGTACATGTGGAAATGATGGCGCAGATCCAGCATATACTGCTCGTATTTTTTTGCTAATTCATGAATGTTCATTTTTATCTCCTTTCCGGCCGCTGCGCAGCCGTAAAAAATCAATCTGTCAGAAGAATGTCCGACAGTGCCGCAAATTCTTTCAGTGTCAGCTTTTCGGGGCGCACCATGGGGTTCTGTCCTATGGCTGACAGAGCGCTTTCCACCTGCGCTTTGGGCAGGGAAAGATTGGCGGAAACACTGTTGACAAAGGTTTTGCGCCTTTGGCCGAAAGCCGCCTTTATCAGGCGGAACATATTTTTTTCACTGGCCGGGGACACATCCTTTTCTTTTCTGATATCCAGCCTTATCACGCTGCTGGTGACCTTCGGCGGCGGATAGAAAGAGCCGGGGGATACATTGAAACACACCTGCGGCCGGCTGTAATACTGCACCGCCAGGCTGATGGCGCCGGCTTCACGGCTGCCGGGAGCGGCGCATATCCTGGCCGCCGCCTCTTTCTGCACCATTACGGTGATATTGTCTATGGGCAGGTTTTCTTCCAGCAGTTTCATAATTATCGGGCTGGTGATGTAATAGGGCAGGTTTGCCCGCACCGAAACGGGCATATCGCCGAACTCCTGTTTTATCAGCCGGGCTATGTCCGTTTTCAGCACATCTTGATATATAACCTTTACATTGTCATACCCTGCCAGCGTTTCGGCCAGTATGGGCTGCAAGGAGGTGTCTATTTCCAGGGCCACCACCTTTTTTGCCCTCTGGGCCAGCTGGCTGGTAAGCACGCCGATGCCGGTGCCTATCTCTATTACGCCGCTGTTTTCGTCAATGCCGGCGCTGTCGGCTATACGAGGGCAGACAGAGGGGTTGATTATAAAATTCTGCCCGTATTTTTTGTCAAATTTAAAGCCGTATTTCCGGCTGAGCTGTTTTATATATGAAAGGCTGGTAAGATTATTTGTCATTGGGTTCAAACTTCATAAAGGGGCGGGGATACAGCTTGATTGCCTCCTCCATGAAAAACTCTCCTTTTGTTCCCGCCACGATGATGGGGGTGGTGTTGATGTCTTCGCAGAATTCGCTGATTACCTGGCGGCAGGCACCGCAGGGGCCGCTTTCGCCGGGTTTTTCACTGCCGGCAACAGCCAGTGCGGCAAAACTCTGACAGCCTTCCGACACCATTTTGAATATGGCTGTTCTTTCGGCGCAGACTGTCAGGCCGAAAGAGGAGTTTTCTATATTGCAGCCGGTATACACCTTGCCGTCTGTGCCCAGCACCGCCGCGCCGACCTTAAAATGAGAATAGGGAGCATAGGCTTTTTCCCTGGCCTGTATGGCAGCATTCACCAGTGTCCTTATCTGATCCATTGATAAATCTTTCATCTGTAAAATCCTTTCGTTGCAATTATTTTCATTTACGATTATAATATCAAATTATAGAGCTTTTTTCAATTTAACTGTTGATTATTTTATTTTTTTATTAAAAAATTCCCAGAGGTGTTCAAAATGAGACAGAACAAGATAAACTATTACCTGGATATTGCCGAAACCGTGGCCGGACGCGGCACCTGCCTGCGCCGCAACTACGGGGCGATAATAGTAAAAAATGATGAGATTATATCCACCGGCTATGTTGGCGCGCCCCGCGGCAGGCAGAACTGCTGCGACATGGGCAAGTGCATACGCACCGAGCTGAAAATACCCCGCGGCGAAAGATACGAGGTGTGCCGCAGTGTACATGCGGAGGCCAATGCGATAATTTCTGCATCCCGTGACAAGATGATAGGTTCAACCATGTACCTGTGCGGCAAAGAGGTGGGCAGCGGCGAATACATAAAAAATGCCAACAGCTGTTCCATGTGCAAAAGGATGATTATCAACGCCGGCATAAAAACGGTGATAATCCGCGACAGCAAAACCGAATACCGCACCATCGATGTGGAAAGCGAATGGGTGAACAATGACGAAAGCCTGGAAGGTATTTTCAACTATTAAAAACCATATAAAAAGACGGCCCCGGGGCCGTCTTTTTTATTTGCGCAAAAACTGTCCGGCTGTAAAAAATCCGAAAAACTTTCAACATTTTCTGCCGCGGCTGTGGAAAAGTTTTTTCGGGCAAAAGGGTGCCGGGGGCAGAAAGGCAACAGTTTTTCTGCATATTCTGCCCGTTGATTTAAACCGTCTCCGCAGGCAAAAGCTTTGCCGGCCTTTATCCTGTCTTGCGGCATTGCAGGCAGGGCGCGGATAAGCAGCCAAAGCCTGTATTTTGCCCTGTATCTTTATCTCCGGGCCGGTGCCGAAAAATAATCCCTGCCGCATAAGCGTACTCATAAAACGCTGAGTTTTGTCGATAGGGCGCGTGCTGTCAGTCCCGGCTTTCCCGGGGATAAAGAATATCCAGGTTGCGCTGTAAAGTTTTCAGGCCGCGGAAACCGAAGGCGCGCTGTTTGTACAGGCTTTCCACATTTTCCCTGGTGACTGTTGCAATTATATCATCGGAAAACAGATTGCGTTCCTGTTTTGCAGTTTTGTTCATGGGACAGACCTTCTGGCACACATCACAGCCGAAAACACTGCCGCTTTTTTTCAGAATTTCAACCTCTTCATCTGTCAGCCGGCCTTTTTTTTGGCTGATAAAGCTGGCACAGCGCCCCTTGTCCACTTTGCCGCCGTTCAGCCGCGCGCCGGGACAGGCCCTCTGGCACCGGCCGCAGTTTATACAGCCTTTTTCCTCAAAACAGACGCAGTCCAGGGGCATATCCGTCAGTATCTCGCCGATAAACACATAGCTGCCCCACCAGGGTGTTATCAGCAGGCTGTTTTTTCCCCTTACGCCCAGGCCGGCTTTTACGCACATATCCACTTCGTCCACCGGGCTGGCGTCTACAAAGGGTACAAACCGATAGCCGGGATACTTTGCCCGCAGGTCTTCACATATGGATTTTAGTTGCATACCTACCACTATGTGATAATCGGCCACCGCGCAATATGCACTTATGTTTCCCAAAAAGGCGCTTTTGTTGTAATAAGGGAAAATCATGGCGATTGCACCGGTGCAGTTTTGCGGAATTCTGGCCGCCGAGCGGGTGGGAAAAATGTTTAAATGTTGAAAACTTACACAGCCAAAATGGTAAATTTGGTGGTCTGATAGCACTTTTTCCACAGAATCTTACCCCCTTTTTTTCTGCTTATAAGCTGTATTTTACACTATATATTGTTATATTTCCACCTGTTTTTTAATTTTGACACAAAATGTTCGGTTGAAAAGTCTGTTTATAAAATGACTTTTCAACACTTTCAACAGACTTTTCAACATTTTTCAACTTTAATGTTAAAAACCGGGGAAAAACCGGGAAATTGTTGAAAACCCTGTGGAAAATGTTTAAAACTTTCTTGTTTTACTGTGGGTAATATGTCTTTTAACTTTTCCACTGACATTTTTTTCCAATTTGCCCCTTTTTGTTTAAAAATCTGTGATTTTACCGTTTAAAAGTTTTCAACAGCCTGTGGAAAACTGTGTTGAAAACTTTACAAATAGTAAAACACATGGGCAATAAGTGGAAAAACCGGGAAATATTTTGCCATTTATATATGTATTATTTTTTCATTTCAACATACAAAGGTGGATAAATGTTGAAATTTTTTTGGGCAAAATAAAACCCCGCCAAAGGCGGGGCTTGGAGCTTGTGATGCGATTCGAACGCACGACCTGCTCATTACGAGTGAGCTGCTCTGCCAGCTGAGCCACACAAGCATATACAGTGTGATATATTTTACATCATTTTCACCATTTTTGCAATAGCTGACCGGGGCGGCAGGACTATTTTTGAAAAAAAGGCCAATAATGTATAAAAAAACCGGGGGAATTATGAAGCAAAGACATGTGTTTTTTGCCGCGTTTTTTTCGTCAATGGCGGTGGTACTGTGTGCTTTCGGGCTGCTGTACATGGTGATAGATTTAAGGGTGTCGGAAACAGACACTCCCCAAAACCAGGTACCGATGAAGATGCCGGGTGTGGAGGACTCCAAAACCGTTTTTGTGGCAATGGGCGACGAGGAAGCGCCGTACTTTTTTCTTTTCAAATTCAACGCGATACAGGATAAAATAGGCATACTGGGTTTATCTCCTTCCTATGAGTGGGAGAAAGGCGGAAGTACCGTACAGGACAGCTATGAAAAAGCGGGAGTTTTACAGTGTATAACAGACATACAGGAGTATCTGGGGATAAATGTGGACTATTATATACAATGCTCATGGCAGCAGCTGGCGCAAATAACAGGTGGGCTGGAAGATTTCGGCATAGATGAAATGAGTGAAAATCTTCCGGTGCCCATTAAAAACTTCCTGCTGAAAAACGCGGAAAATATTGATGCAGACACTCTGATAAACGCACTGGACAAAGCCGGCGGCCTGCTGGACAATCAGCTGGGGCTGGCATTTATGAACGAGTGTGCCTATCTTCTGATAAAACACAACCTGGACAGCCTGTGCCGGGGACCCGGGCAGACCATAAGCGATATGTACAGCCGGCTGGACACCAATCTGAACACACGGGCACTGGAAAGATTTGAAAATATAATCGGCTTTTTTCAGCTGTCAGAGCCGCAGTTTTCCAGGCAGATTATTGTAAAAGGGGACAGCGACGGGGCGCAGATGGCGCAGGAGGTATTTTCCTGACAGTGCAAAACTTCCTGTTTTATACATTTCATAAAGTCCAAAAGCGCTTGAACTTGAAAAACAGGCAAAATAAAAAAAGCCGGAAGTT
>CASFSP010000095.1 GCA_949297385.1 uncultured Oscillospiraceae bacterium | reverse complement strand
CGATGAACGCCGTTTTCCCCTTTCAGAAAGCCGTAGGCGTTGGCGCCCTCAACAGAGAATGATACAGACTTTATGCCGGCTTCATCACCTTCCAGATAATCTATCGTCTGTGTTTTGTAGCCTTTCTTGTTGCAGTACCTGGTGTACATGCGGTACAGCATTTCGCACCAGTCCTGGCTTTCAGTTCCGCCGGCACCGGCATGCAGGGTTATAATGGCATTGTTAGCATCATATTCGCCTGTCAGCAGCGTGGTCAGCCTTAACTGTTCCACCTTTTCCTGCAAGGAATCTGCGGTCTGCACCAGCTCCTCTTCCATGCTTTCGTCTTCCAGTTCGCTGTACAGTTCAATCATGGTTTCCAGGTCTGAATATGTGCTTTTTATATCATCAACACCGTTCTTTTTGTCTTTAAGGACTTTCAGTTTGGAAAAAATCTCATTCTGCTTTGCCTGGTCATTCCAAAAGTCCGGCTGATGGGTGTGCATTTCCAGCTCTTCTATTGCGCCTTGCAGCGTTTCATAGCCTGTACTGTCTTCCAGCTCTTTTATCTGCGGTTTTATGTCATTCAAAATTTTCTTGTAATCGTCAATAAGTATCATATTTACCCCAATATTTCACATTTATCTATATAATATATAGTATACCACAATTAACGATATAGTAAAGTGTCAGTTTGCTTTACATATTGCATAACTTTATGTATAATATAATATAGTGCAAATTTTGCAGCATATAGGAGAAATTTATGTTTAATTATGAAGGCCAGACCTGCGAGGTCTGCAAAAAAACTTTTGATAAAAACAGTGACATAGTAGTATGTCCGGAATGCGGAACACCGCACCATCGCCGGTGCTGGAACGAACTGGGGCACTGTGTAAATGAAGATAAGCACGCCCGGGGATTTGAATGGATGCCGAAGGCTGTAAAAACAGCCGCGAATACAAGCAGCATAACCTGCCCCAACTGCCACAGCGTTATGCCCCGGGGCACACTGTTCTGCGAAAACTGCGGATCTGCTTTAAGCGGTAGCCAGGCATCAGCTCAGAATACATTCCAGGGCAGCGCCGGCACCTTTAACCGTCAGGCACAGCAACAGCAGCCGCCGTTTTTCATGACAATGGAGCAAAGCGAGCTGAACGCCAGGATAGAAAGAGAACTGTCCGGTGAAATTGACGGGGTGCGCATAAAGGATATAGCCGTATATGTAGGTCCCAGCGCTCAGTACTATATATACAAGTTCAAAAAAATGGAACAAAATCCCAACTACAGGCCTTTCTGCTGGTCAGCATTTCTGTTTTCACCCATATATTATATGTTCAGGAAAATGTGGGGTGTCGCCATCGGCAGCATGATATTCAATTTTCTTATGAATATTCCATCACTTATAATCACAGCGGCTAATATAGGACTTATATCCTCTTCATCCCCCCTGCTGTTCCCCGGCCTGGAAACCGCCGCTTATATATGTTCACTTCTGGTAATGGCTGTCAGCCTGATTCTTGGCTTTACCGCCATTCCTATGTATAAAAAAGCAACGCTCAAAAAGCTGAAAGAACTGAAAGCCGAATACTACGGAAATCCTGACGAATATTACAGGACCCTGATGCGCCAGTCAGGCCCCAGCAAGGGAGCGATTATTATCATAGCCCTGATGAGTGCATTTTATATATTCAACCTGTTTTTGTACTAAAGCAGGTTTTAAATAACCAAGGAGAAAAAATATGATAAGAAAAGCAGTAATTCCTGCGGCAGGATTTGGAACACGCGTATTGCCCATGACAAAAGCAGTGCCCAAAGAGATGCTGCCGATAGTTGACAAACCCAGCATACAGTACATTGTGGAAGAATGTGTAAAAAGCGGTATAACAGATATACTGATTATAACTTCCCGTGGAAAAGAAGCTATCGAAAACCATTTTGACAAAAGTCCGGAGCTGGAAACAGCTCTGAACAAACCCGGCAAAGAAAGCCTACTGGAACAGATCAAGGGCATTTCCCGGATGGCAAACATATATTTCCTGCGCCAGAAAGAGGCCAAAGGCCTGGG
>CASFSP010000094.1 GCA_949297385.1 uncultured Oscillospiraceae bacterium | reverse complement strand
TGCCGGTTTTTGGCCTGTGGGATGCCGGGATTTTGCTGTGTCCCGGGAAAGTAAAGGAAAAATAACAGGCAAAAGATTTTTTGTATATGCCGTACCTCCGTTGACCGGGCTGTTTTTGTTTTGCAGGGCAACCGGAGCGAATTATGAAACACCCGGGTATCGTGTAATGTGTACAGCCTTTTGCGGTTGTGACACCGCAGAAATATTACAGCCGCAGGCGGTTGTTCAAGGCTGCTTTTGCACAGTTGACAAACCGCCCGCCGGTGTTATATTATGGGAAAAAACATACAGGGAGAAAATTTATGGAATATATAAACTCAATGCTGGACTTTATATCCGCCAGCCCCAGCCCGTTCCACCGGGTGGAAAATATCTGCCGGAGACTGGAAAACCGGGGTTATACCCGTCTGTACGAAGGGGAAGCCTGGAAGCTGGAAAAGGGCGGAAAATACTATACAGTGCGCAACCTTTCATCTGTCATCGCTTTCAGGCGGCCGGCGCGGGAAGATTTTTCCATCAACATCGTGGCCAGCCACTGTGACAGCCCCACATTTAAACTGAAAGAAAACCCGCAGTTGAAACAGGGCGTATATATATCGCTGAACACCGAAAGATACGGCGGTATGATAATGTCCAGCTGGCTGGACAGACCGCTGTCTGTGGCCGGCAGGGTGGTAGTGGCGGAAAACGGCGCCTGCGTACAGAAACTGGTAAATGTAAACCGTGACCTGCTGGTTATACCCAATGTGGCAATCCACATGGACAGAAGCGTAAACGACGGCAAAAAATTCAATCCACAGACAGATATGCTGCCGCTGTACAGCCTGAACTCAGAGGCCGACATAATGGACGAGATAGCACGGGCTGCCGGCTGTGCCAAAGAGGATATACTGGGACATGACCTGTACCTGTACCTGCGCAGCAAAGGCTGTGTTTTCGGTGCGGAAGAAGAGTTTGTATCCAGCGCTAAACTGGATGACTTGCAGTGCGTGTATTCTTCCATGGAAGGCTTCCTGCAAAGGGAAGACGGCGACTGTATGCCTGTTCTGGCCGTATTTGACAACGAAGAGGTGGGCAGCGGTACAAAGCAGGGGGCGGCATCCACATTCCTGTTTGATACACTGGAAAGAGTATGCACAGGTCTGTTCCCCCACAGCCAGGCTTTGCGCCGCGCGCTGTCCCGCAGCTTTATGATAAGCGCAGACAACGCCCATGCGGTGCATCCCAACCGGGCTTCGCTGGCCGACCCCACCAACCGTCCGGTGATAAACGGCGGTGTGGTGATAAAATACAACGCCAACCAGAAATACACCACCGATGCAGTGTCTGCCGCGTTGTTCAAATCCATTGTAAACAGCCTGGGCCTGAAATGGCAGACCTTTGCCAACCGCAGCGACATGCTGGGCGGCTCTACCCTGGGCAACATCTCCAACACAAAGGTTCCGCTGGACACAGTGGATATAGGCCTGCCCCAGCTGGCAATGCACTCCGCCTTTGAAACAGCCGGCGTAAAAGACACGGAAGATTTTGTGAATATCTGCCGCCGCTTTTTCTCCATCGGTGTGAAAAAGCAAGGGGACGACACCTTTACAATCGGCTGACAAGTCAGATTGTTTGTGCAAAATTACAATTCATAGGCTTTTTAACTGGTTTTTGACTTCAAAATTAACAAATGTTACAAAACTGTGTTGACAAATCGGTTTTAAAGTGTAAAATAGAAAGCAATTCAATAACACACCAAAAGCGTTGAAAAGAAGAGTAGACGGCCTTGGCTTTTTCACAGAGAGCCCCTGTAAGCTGAAAGGGGGCAAAAAGACGGCGGTTGAAGATGGTCTTTGAGCTGCGTGGGCGATATGTAGTCCTCGCCGGGGGTGCCCGTTACAGCAATACGCCATAAAAATGTAAAACCATTTCGTGGCTGACAAGGCGCGCCGCCGCAAGACAGCGCGTGAAACAAGGTGGTACCGCGTGATTTATTTCCCGCCCTTGGCTTTTTTGCCGGGGGCGGTTTTTATTTGCCCCGGTTACAAAATTTTTCAGGAGGCAAATTATGATAAAAATAAACAATCTGTCAAAGATATTCCGCCAGAAGGATACACAGGTTACAGCGCTGGAAAATATAACCCTGGAAATTGAAAAAGGGGATATATTCGGCATAATAGGCATGTCCGGCGCCGGCAAAAGCACACTGCTGCGCTGTCTGTCCGGCCTGGAAAAACCCACCGGCGGCACCGTGGAGATAAACGGCAGTCAGGTAAGCCTGCAAAAGGGCGCCGGCCTGGGCAGGCAGATGGGCGTTGTGTTTCAGGGCTATAACCTGCTGATGCAGAAAACAGTGCGGCAGAATGTGGCGCTTCCGCTGGAAATAGCCGGCCGGGATAAAGAGACCCGCCACCAGAAGGTGGAAAGCCTGCTGAAAACAGTGGGTCTTGCGGACAAGGCAGACTGCTATCCTTCACAGCTGTCCGGCGGCCAGAAACAGCGTG
>CASFSP010000093.1 GCA_949297385.1 uncultured Oscillospiraceae bacterium | reverse complement strand
TGATATCGTTTTCGCCGTCTTTTTTCAGGCACATTACAGCATCTGAAATCTGTCGGTCGCACTTTATTTTAAATACTGTACTTTCTCCCACTTTCACCGCCCCGAAGGGAGATTTGCACACAGGATCTCTGCTGTTGAAATAAATCATGGATTATTTCACCTTCGGCAGATGCCAGATTTTCTGTGCGTAATCGTCAATTGCTCTGTCGGCAGAGAACATTCCGGCGTTGGCAATGTTCATCAGACACATTTTCCCGAAGGTAAGCCTGTCGGTGTACAGGCTGCTGATTTTCATCTGCGCCCGATGATAAGCGTCAAAGTCAGCCATAACCATGTACGGGTCAACATTTATCAGGTTATCCAGTATTTCGGGGAAATAATCTCCGGCGATACCTTTTTCCATGAAAGATATAACATCCTGCAAAGTTTTGCTGGCGGATATAAAGGCCTTGGGGTTGTATCCCTGTTTTCTCAGCCGGTTTACTTCCTCTGTGACCATGCCGAACTGCACAAAGTTATCTGCTCCGCAGCTTTGTTTTATCTCTATGTTTGCCCCGTCATAGGTACCCAGGGTAACCGCGCCGTTTATCATAAATTTCATGTTTCCGGTGCCGGAAGCTTCCGTACCGGCAAGGGAAATCTGCTCGCTTATCTCGCTGGCAGGCATCAGGCGTTCGCTTATGGAAACGGAATAATTTTCCAGGTACACCACATGCAGTTTGTCTTTGGTATCCGGGTCGTTTTCCACCAGTTTTTTGATGGAGAAAATCAGGCGTATTATCTGCTTTGCCATATAATATCCAGCGGCAGCCTTGGCGCCGAAGATATATGTCTTGGGCACAAAGGGGGCATTGGGGTTCTGTTTTATATACAGATATTCGCTGATTATGTTCAGCGCATTCAGATGCTGTCTTTTGTATTCATGCAGGCGTTTTACCTGTACATCAAATATGGAATCGGGGTTTATGCTTTCGCCGGTTTTATCCAGTATATATTTTGCAAAATCCTGCTTGTTTTTCTGTTTTATGTCCAGCAGCTGTTCTATCGTCCGCTTATCATCTGCGTATTTTTCCAGTTCTTTCAGCCGGAAAGCATCAGCTTTGTATCCGGTGCCGATTTTTTCGTCCAGGAACCGGCACAGCCTGGGGTTGGACTGCAACAGCCAGCGTCTGTATGCTATACCATTGGTAACATTGGTGAATTTCTCCGGGCAGAACAGATAGTAGTCATGGAAAACAGTCTTTTTGATTATATCGCTGTGCAGGGCGGACACGCCGTTTATGCTGTGGCATACATAGCAGCATATATTTGCGGTGCGCACTTCGCCGCCGGCGATAAGGCTCATGTAATCCACCTTGCCCACATCTCCGGGGAATTTTTCAAACATTTCTATCCTGGCGCGGCGGTTCATCTCTGCCACAATTTCATAAATTCTGGGCAGAGTTTCCTTGAACATATTGGCGTTCCATTTTTCCAGCGCTTCGGGCAGAACTGTATGGTTGGTGTATGCAAAGGTGTTTTTCACAATATCAAAGGCCTTTTCCCAGCCAAAACCGCAGTCGTCCAGCAGTACGCGCATAAGCTCCGGTATAGCCAGTGTCGGGTGGGTGTCATTTATATGGATAGCCACCTTTTCGGCCAGATTATCCAGGCTGCCGTATTTTGACATGTGCTGGTTTACAATGTCGTTGATGCTGGCACAGCACAGGAAATACTGCTGTTTCAGCCTGAGAATTTTGCCTTCCTGATGGTTGTCATTGGGGTACAGTACTTTTGATATCAGCTCGGCATCACTGCCCGATTTTATAGCTTGCAGGTAATCGCCGCGGTTAAAGCTTTCCATATCGATAGTGGGGCTTTTGGCCTTCCAAAGTCTCAGCTTGGAAACACCCTTTCCGCCGTAGCCGGAAACATACATGTCATAAGGCACTGCCAGCACGCTGGTGTAGTCCTTGTGGATGGTGTGGTGATAATTGTCATACCACAGATCTTCCACATGGCCGCCGAACTTAACCTCGACAGAATGATTGGGGTGTGCTTTCAGCCATACACCGCCGCCGGGCAGCCAGTTATCAGGTTCTTCTGTCTGCCAGCCATTTACAATTTTTTGTTTGAATATACCGTATTCGTACAAAATGGAATATCCGCCGCCGGCGTATCCGTCAGAGGCCAGGGCGTCCAAAAAACAGGCGGCCAGCCTGCCCAGACCGCCGTTACCCAGGCCCGCGTCCGGTTCGCATTCGTATATATCCTCCGGGTCTATACCCATATTTTTAAACGCCTGTTCAGCTATTTTGTCCAGGCCCATGTTGAACAGATTGGTTTTCAGGCTGCGTCCCATAAGGAATTCTATGCACAGGTAATAAACCTGTTTTGCGCCGCTGCCATTGGCCCGGGCCATAAATTCTTTTTGTCTGCGGCTTAAAATCGTGCGTACATTCAGCGCCGCGGCACGGTACACATCCCGGTAAGAAGCACTTTTTATATCTGTGGAATATTCCTGTGCCAGGGTGTTGGATATCATCCTTTCAAAATCCCTGGCGGTGATATTATTGTACATTTTGCAAAACCCCTTTCTGTATTGCGGTTAGATAAAACCGACAAAAAATACTGTTTGCGATGAAAATTTATATCCATTATACATAATATTCATAATATTTTTCAACGGTTTTTTCAAATTGAATGGAAATTTTGTTGCTTAAAGACATAATATATAGTATTATTATAGTGGATAAATTTATGTTAAAACAACATTTTTATATAAATCAGGGGGTATAATTGTGTCTTTCAACAAAGTGAAAATAAATGTTGCCGGAACAAACTATGTGATCAACTCCATGGACAGTGAACAGCAGGTGCTGGACCTGGCCGAAAAGCTGGACAGCGATATGAGGCGGATTATGGAACAAAGCCCGTCTGCATCCATAACAGCGGCGTCTGTGCTGTGCGCTTTGACCTATCTGGACAAGCTGGAAAAATCCAACAGCAGTGTGGACAACATGCGCAATCAGCTGAAACAGTATTTTGAAGAGTCTCGCCGGGCAAGGGCCGAAGCCGAAAAGGTTAAAATGGAGCTGGAAAAGTTAAAGGTGGATATACAGTATCTGAAAAACCAGAGGGGCAACAATGACTGACAGGATAGAAATTCTGGCCCCGGCCGGCAACATGGAAAATCTTGTGGCCGCGGTATACAGCGGAGCCAATGCGGTGTACCTGGGGGTGCAAAGCTTCAACGCCAGGGCTTCTGCCGCCAATTTTACATTCCGGCAGCTGAAAGAGGCTGTCAAGTTCTGTCACGGACGAAATGTAAAGGTTAATGTTACCCTTAATACCATTTTGTATGACAAGGAGCTGGAAGAGTTTGCCGAAACAGCCAGACAGGTGGCTATGTGCGGTGTTGACGCCGTAATAGTTCAGGACCTGGCCGCCGCAAAAATAATAAAAAGCATAGCCCCGGGCTTGCCACTGCACGCCTCTACTCAGATGGCGGTTCACAGCCTGGCAGGGGCATTGCTTCTGAAAGAGATGGGCTATTCCCGTGTTATCCTTGCCAGAGAGCTGACTTTGGAACAGGTTAAATACATAACCGAAAACTGCGGCATAGAAACAGAGATTTTTGTCCATGGTGCATTGTGTATGTCTCTGTCCGGACAGTGCTATGCCAGTGCTTTCCTGGGTGGGCGCAGCGGCAACCGCGGCAGGTGCGCCGGCACATGCCGTCTTCCAATGTCCGTATCCGGCAGAAAAGATGAGTATCATCTCAGCTTAAAGGATATGTGCGCTATGGATATGCTGGCACAGATGGAAAAGATAGGCGTAAAGTGTGTCAAAATCGAAGGGCGCCTGCGCACACCGGAATATGTGGCGGCGGCCGTTGACAGCGCTGTCAAAGCCCTTGACAGGCAGCCTTATGATTTGCAGCTTTTGCAGGATGTGTTCAGCCGTTCCGGTTTTACCAACGGATTTTTGCAGGGCAGACTGGATAAAAATGTCTTTGGCGTAAGAACTGCCCGGGACAGCCGGAAAACCAAGCAGGCGCTTCCGAAACTGCGTGAACTGTACAGGCGAGAAAGACAAAGTGTCCCGGTGGATTTTTCCTTTGAAATGGGCCGGCAGAAAAGCCTTCTTCGTATAACAGACGGCAGATTTGAGTTTGAAAAAGAGATAGACGCGCTCCCTCAGCCGGCAGACAAAGATTTTGAAGGGCGGATTCGTGCCGCACTGGCAAAACTGGGCGGAACGCCGTTTTATATGAGAAACGCCGCCTGCCGTTTAATTGACGGCATGTATATACCAATGCCGGAGGTCAACAAGGCAAAAAAAGAGCTGGCACAGCAGCTGCTGGAAGCCAGGGAAAAGGTGAATGATTACAGACTCCAGGATTACACCCTGCCGGAGTTTACAAAAAGAAAATCAGATCCGCAGCTGATAGCCAGGTTTGAAAATGTTTCACAGCGGCCGACGGAAAAACTTGGCCGGTTCAGTTATGTGATTTTTCCTCTGAAACAGGTTCGGCAGGTCAGTGACCGGCTGAAAGAAAAGGTTGTGCTGGAAATGTCCCGTGACATATTCGGCAAGGAAGAACAGCTGAAACAACAGGTTGAAAAGGCAAAGAGCCTGGGCTTTAATCGTTTTTGCGTGGGTAACATAGGACATATCCCGCTGGTCAAAGGCTGCGAGATATTTTCTTCCTTTACATTGAACATCTCCAACAGCCTGGCTGCGCTGGAATACAAAAATCTGGGTGTTGATGTTATGACTGTAAGCCCGGAAATAACTTTGGAACAGGCCGGCAGGATAACTTTTGATGTAAAAACCGCTGTTATAGGTTATGGCCACCTGCCTTTGATGATGGTGAAGGCGTGCCCCATGCACAATGTGCACACCTGCGCCGGCTGTGACGGAAAAGGCTACCTCACCGACCGCCTGGGCAAAAAATTCCCTCTGCTGTGCCACGGGAAAATAGACGGCTACCGCGAGATATTCAATCCTGTGCCGCTGTATATCGGCGACAAGAGGGAAGATATATCGGCTGATTACATCACCCTTAACTTTACGCTGGAAAGCCGCGGCAAAGCCGGAGAGATTATAGACCGATTTTTATCCGGACAGCCTTTCGGCGAAGAATTTACCCGCGGACTGTACTACAAGGCTTCTATATGATAAAACAGTGGCAGATATTATTATCTGCCACATAATTTTGGAGAGAGTTTATGAAAAAACAATTTTTATTTTTATTTTATCTTTTGGCCGGTATTATAATCGGCTCGCTTCTGGGCAATATGTGCCGGGGAATACCGTCGCTGTCATGGCTGGGGTATTCCAATACCATAGGTTTTTCACCGGCCAGTCCCGCTGTGCTGGATCTGATTGTTGTGCGCATTACATTTGGCTTTGCCATGTCGGTTTCGGTTGCTCAGATTATAACAATAGCGCTGGCTATGTACATATACGGCAAAACGAGGTGATTTTATGATATATCTGGCGTCGCGGTCACCGCGCAGGGTTCAGCTGCTGTCCGAAATAACCGGGGACTTTGTGTCCAGTCCTACCAATATAGAAGAAAAAGAATATCCGGGCCTGACCCCAAAAGAAAAATGCATAAGACGAGCAAAGGACAAATGCATCCGGGCGGTCAACCGGATAAGAGAAAATGGAATGGTTGTTATATCCGCCGATACGGTGGTGGACCTTGACGGCTGTGTCCTGGACAAGCCAAAGGATGCTGCCGCAGCCGCAGAAATGCTGAAAAAGCTTTCCGAAAACAACCATAAAGTGTATACTGCGGTCAGTGTTTACAAAGATGGCAGCATGTACAGTTTTTGTTGTGAAACAACAGTTTTCTTTGACGAAATTCCCCGGCGGTTTATAGATGAATATGTCAGAACTGATGAGGCCTATGATAAAGCCGGCGGGTATGCCATTCAAGGGTCTGCCGGCAGATATATAAAAAAGATAGAGGGAGATTACAATAATGTGGTCGGTCTTCCTGTGCGGAAGCTTGAAAAACTGCTGAAATATATCAAAGCTGTATAAGATTTTATACAAGGCCCCGGACTTTTACAGACCGGGGTATTTATTTTACCCAGTCGGCGCTTTTCCATTATACAAAAAATCCCTGCGAAAAATCGCAGGGATTTTAAATTGCTTGTTATTTGATTATTCGTCCAAAGCTGCAAAAGCCTCTTCTTTAACTTTGTAGTGCAAAGTTTCAGGCAGTGTGATAAGCAGAGGAATACGGATAAGCAGTTCGCAGGCGATGTAGATAATGAATACCCACTGACCGCCGATGCTGTCATAGATATAACCGGCAACAGCTGCAACAGCGGCGCTGAACAAAGCTGTGAATGCACGGTTAACACCGTTCCAACGTCCCATAACCTTTCCGGGAACCAACTCGAAGGATATAGAACCGGAAATGGAAGCGCCGATTTCCTGGAAGCCCTGGCAGATACCTACTGCTACCAGCAGGACTACAACTATCGGAGAACTCCGTTTTGTTGTAATCAGTATTGTCAGACCAATCAGGTAAAATATTATTGTGGTCAGCAACATCTTTTTGCGTCCGTATTTGTCGCTGAGGATACCAAAGAAGTAACCAAACATTATGGATGTGAAAGCAGTGGCTGTACCCATGGCAGCCAGTGTCCGGGCGCTGGCATGCCGTGCTTCAGCAGCATACAGGCTGACATAAGGTGTTACCAAAGCAACAGGCATACCGCCTACAGCAGCGATAAATATCCATTTTACACAGTTTTTGTCGGCTTTCAATATTGCAATACCGTCTTTGATAACACTGTGTTTTTCTCTCTTGTTGCCGCTGCCCCAGTTTACGCTGGACAGTTTGAATATAACAACCAACAGTGAAATCACGGTTATGCACAGAGTGATCAGGAACAGGGGACGAACCTGGTTAGGATCTGTAACTTCGCCATCAACATTCATCAGGTTTACCAGAACCCAGCCGGAAATCATAGGACCGATCATGCCCAGAACGCCGGCTGCCAGAGATTCGCATATCAGCATACCTTTGGCACGGTCGCAGTTGGCAAGGCAGTTGCCGCATACTGTGGAACAGCCCTGGCCGCTGATGCCCTGACCTACCTGGTGCAGGATAACACCGAGAGCAGCTACCTGCCAAACAGGGGCAGAAGCAAATGCCAGATAACCGCCGATAAGTACGCTTATACCGAATATGTAAATTCTTTTGGGGCCGTAACGGTCAATCATCTGTCCGGCGATAGGTCCGATAAATGCGCTCAAAATCAGGCCGATACTTGTAAGGTAACCTATCTGGGTTTTAGTGGCACCCAGCAATGTTACGTAAAGTGTAAGATAGGGCAAAACCATCTTGTAGCCGAAACGCTCCAGAGATGTACGGACAACCGTAACTCTCCAGTCCAGCTTCTGTGCTTTCCAGAAAGCAGGAATGTTCAGCGCAGATCTTTTCTGCTCTGTTTTGTTTTCT